>JABFYB010000136.1 GCA_013361475.1 Hamadaea sp. | reverse complement strand
GGCTGCCCGGTCTCCGGCAGCGTCATCGAGTACGAGGACCGCCGGGTCAAGGCGGCGGCCTTCCCCATCTCGATCGACGTGGGCGAGATCGACCGGCTGGCCGACAACCCGCTTATCCGTACGCGGGCCGAGCAGATCCGCACCGAACTGGGCGAGCCGAAGACCGTCATCCTCGGCGTGGACCGGCTCGACTACACCAAGGGCATCGAGCACCGGTTGAAGGCGTTCCGCGAGCTGCTCGCCGAGGGGCGGCTGACCGTCCCCGAGACGGTGATGGTCCAGGTGGCCACGCCCAGCCGCGAAAGAGTCGAGCATTACCAGGCCTTGCGGGTGAAAGTCGAGCGTGAGGTCGGTCGGATCAACGGCGATTACGGGCGTGTCGGCGTGCCTGCTGTGCATTATCTGCACCAGTCGTACAGTCGCAGTGAACTCGCCGCGCTCTACCGCGCGGCGGACGTCATGATGGTCACTCCACTACGGGACGGCATGAACCTGGTCGCCAAGGAGTACGTCGCCGCCCGCGCGGACGCGGGCGGCGCGCTCGTCTTGAGCGAATTCGCCGGGGCCGCCTCGGAGCTTCGCCAGGCTTTCCTGTGCAACCCACATGACCTGGACGCCGTCAAGGACTCGTTGTTGCGAGCCGTACACGTTGACCCGGACGAAGCCCGCAAACGTATGTCCATCATGCAACGCCACCTACGCCGAAACGACGTGGCGCACTGGGCACGATCGTTCCTCACCGAGCTGGGCAGCCTCTAATGAACACAGCACTTTCCATCGCCGCCGCGGAGAACGTGGTCCCCGCGGACGGCTTCGACCCCGACCTCCGGCTGGCGGTGACCCGGATCGCCCGGGTACCGCAGCTCCTGGTCGCCTGCGACTACGACGGCACCCTCGCGCCGATCGTGGAAGACCCCACCGCGGCCAAACCCCTCCCCGAGGCGGTAGCGGCCATCCGATCCCTCGCCGCTCTCCCCCAGACCACCGTCGCGGTCGTCTCCGGCCGCGCGCTACGTGACCTCGCCGCCCTGTCGCGGCTGCCCAGTGAGGTCCATCTCGTCGGATCGCACGGCTCCGAGTTCGACGTCGGCTTCGTCCAGCGACTCGCCCCCGAACTGGTCGCGTTGCGTACGCGGCTGCAGTCGGAACTCAACTCGATCGCCGCGCAGTTCGAGGGCATCCGTCTGGAGGCCAAGCCGGCGTCGATCGCCGTACACACCCGGGGCGTCGAACCGGCGATCGCGGCGGCCGCCGCCGACGCGGTCCGCAAAGGCCCGGCGTCCTGGCCGGACGTGCACGTGACCCATGGCAAGGAGGTCATCGAGCTGTCGGTGATCTCGACGCACAAGGGCACCGCGATCGACGCTCTGCGTACGCAGTTGTCGGCGAGCGCGGTGCTCTTCGTGGGCGACGACGTCACCGACGAGAACGCCTTCAAGCAACTGCACGGTCCCGACGTCGGCATCAAGGTCGGGCCGGGTGAGACGGCCGCGCCGTACCGGGTCGCCGATCCCTTCCAGGCGGCCCGTGTCCTCGGGTTGCTGCTGGAGACGCGGCGGCACTGGCTGTTCGGCGAACGGGCGGTCCCGATCGAGCGGCACTCGATGCTGGCCGACGGCAACACCGTCGCGCTCGTCACCCCGGACGCCCGGATCTCCTGGCTCTGCCACCCGCGACCGGACTCCTCGGCGATCTTCGCCGACCTCGTCGGCGGTTCCCCCGCCGGGCACTTCACGGTCCGCCCGGAACGCGGCGGTACGCCGCTCGGCCAGCGTTACCGGCCGGGCACCATGACTGTCGAGACTCGATGGTCGGGGCTGACCGTCACCGACTGGCTCGCCGGGGACTCGTTGATCCGGCGGATCAGCGGAAACGTTCCCGCGATGCTGGAGTTCGCGCCGCGCCCCGGATTCGGGCAAGTGGCGGTCAGCCTGCAGCCCATCGGCGACGGCGGCGTGCTGGTGCTGGGCTCGAACGAGCCGGCCGCGCTCTGCAGCCCGGGAGTGGACTGGGAGATCGACACCGATCGCGGCTCCGCCCGCGCCCGCGTCGACCTCGCAGCGCTCGGCGGAGAGCTGACCCTCGACCTGAAGTTCGGCTCGCACGACGCGACTCCGCACCCGATCCCGTCCGTGGAACGCCTGGAGTCCGCCGAACGGCCCTGGCGGGACTGGGCGAGCACGCTCAAGCTGCCGGCCAAGCACCGCGAACTCACCCTCCGCAGCGCGCTGACCCTTCGTGGGCTGTGCCACCAGCCGACGGGCGGCATCCTCGCGGCGGCCACCACATCACTGCCCGAGGAGCTCGGCGGCGTACGCAACTGGGACTACCGCTACTGCTGGCTCCGGGATGCGGCGATGACCGCCCGCGCCCTGGTGGACCTCGGTTCGCTGGAGGAGGCGGAGGCGTTCCTGCGCTGGGTCGACGGCTGCGTCGAGCGTACGGGCGGGCACCCGGAGCGGCTGCACCCGCTCTACGGCATCGACGGCTACCCGCTCGGCCCGGAGGCGGTCATCGACACCCTCCCCGGATACGCCGGCTCCCGGCCGGTCCGCGTGGGCAACGCCGCCGACGCTCAACTCCAGCTCGACGTCTTCGGCCCGATCGCCGACCTCCTCGCGGCGGTCGTCGAGAAGCGCGGCAAGGTACGCGACGAGGAGTGGCGAGTCCTCGAGGCGATGGTCCAGGCGGTCGAACGCCGCTGGCACGAGCCCGACCACGGACTCTGGGAAGCCCGCATCGCGCCCCGGCACCACGTGTACTCGAAGGTCATGTGCTGGATGACGGTCGACCGCGCACTGTCGGTCGCCCGGCACCACAGCACCGCCGACCACAGCGGCTGGGTCGCCCTGCGCGACAAGATCGCGGAGAACGTCCTCACCTACGGCTGGAACGAGGAGGTCCAGGCGTACTCGGTGGCGTACGGGCATCCGGAGATGGACGCGTCCTCTCTC
The DNA here is from genome assembly GCA_013361475.1 of Hamadaea sp. GTDB lineage: Bacteria > Actinomycetota > Actinomycetes > Mycobacteriales > Micromonosporaceae > Hamadaea. The sequence goes on along the minus strand of JABFYB010000136.1, from coordinate 287 downwards.
TGGATCGGACTGTCCGGCCTGCTCGCCGATGACGACCCCCGCTTCCTGTCCACCGTGCTCGCGATCGAAGCCGACCTCCGCAGTGGTCCGGTCGTCTACCGCTACCGGTGGGACGACGGCCTGCCCGGCCGGGAAGGCGGCTTCCACATCTGCACCGCCTGGCTCATCGAGGCGTACCTGCGGACCGGGCGGCGGGCCGACGCCGAGGAGCTCTTCGAGCTGATGATCGACACGGCCGGCCCGACCGGACTGCTGCCCGAGCAGTACGAGCCGGACTCCGAACGCGG
>JABFYB010000381.1 GCA_013361475.1 Hamadaea sp. | reverse complement strand
GCGGGTCAGGCGGTGAGGTAGGCGGCCGTGTTGACCGGGAGGCAGCCGTCGCCGTCCAGCGGTCCGCTGGTCAGCAGAACCTCGGAGCCATAGGACGCCAGGTCGACGGGCTCGCCGGAGACGTTGACGACGACCACGAGGCCGGGTTCCCGCCGGAGCACGAGTACGCCGGCGGGGCTGTCGAGCCAGGTCAGCGTGCCGCCACCGAGCGCCGGGTGCTCCTTGCGGAGGCGCAGCGCGGCGCGGTAGAGGTTGAGCGTCGACGCCGGGTCGTTCTCCTGGGCTTCGGCGGTGAAGCCGGACCAGGACGCCGGCTGCGGCAGCCACGGCTGGGCCGAGCCGGCCGGGCCGAAGCCGAATCCGGTCTCGACCGTGCCCGACCAGGGCAACGGCACCCGGCAGCCGTCCCGGCTCTCGCCCGTACGCCGGAAGGCGGGGTCTTCGCGCAGCTCGTCGGGCAGGTCGAGGACCTCGTTGAGGCCGAGTTCCTCGCCGTTGTAGAGGTACGCCGATCCCGGCAGCGCGAGCATGAGCAGTGTTCCGGCCCGGGCGCGGGCCAGCCCGAGGTCGCCGTCGCCGTACCGGGTCACGTGGCGGTGCTTGTCGTGGTTGGACAGGACCCAGGTGGTCGGCGCGCCGACGAGGTCGGCTTCGGCGAGGGACTTGTCGATGATGGTGCGGAACGACTCGGCGTCCCATGAGGCCATCATGAAGTCGAAGTTGAACGCCTGGTGCAGTTCGTCCGAGCCGATGTAACGGGCCAGCCGTTGGGCGTTGGGCACCCACGCCTCGGCGACGGCCATCCGGCCGCCGGCGTACGAGTCGAGGATCGGCCGCCATTCGCGGTAGATCTCGTGGACGCCGTCCTGGTCGAAGTAGGGGAGCGTGTCGTTGCCGATCATGACGACCTGACGTTCGCCGTCGGCGCTCGTACGCCCGACGTTCGGCAGCCCGTCGGCCTTGACCATGCCGTGGGCGACGTCGATCCGGAAGCCGTCGACGCCGCGGTCCAGCCAGAACCGCAGGATGTCGCGGAATTCGGCGCGGACCGCCGGGTGCTCCCAGTTGAAGTCGGGCTGCCCGGGGTCGAACAGGTGCAGGTACCACTGCCCGTCCGGAATACGCGTCCAGGCCGGCCCGCCGAAGATGGACTCCCAGTCGTTCGGCGGCAGTTCGCCCTGCTCGCCCTGGCCGTCGCGGAAGACGAACAGGTCCCGCTCGGGCGAGCCGGGCCCGGCGGCCAGCGCCGCCTGGAACCACTCGTGCTCGTTCGAGCAGTGGTTCGGGACGAGGTCGACGATGATCCGGATACCCAGCGCGTGCGCGTCGGCGGTCATCTCGTCGAAGTCGGCGAGCGTGCCGAAGCGGGGGTCGACGTCGCGGTAGTCGGCCACGTCGTATCCGCCGTCGGCCAGCGGCGAGGTATAGAACGGGCTGAGCCAGATCGCGTCGATGCCCAGTTCTTTGAGGTAGGGCAGCTTCTGGCGGACGCCTCGCAGGTCACCGGTCCCGTCGCCGTCGCCGTCGGCGAAGCTGCGCGGGTAGACCTGATAGACGACCGCGTCGCGCCACCAGTCGTCGTTGCCCAGGATCGTCGCGGCCGGGGCGGCGGTCGTGCTCACAGGTGGTTCCTTTCGCAGGGGGTGGGATCGGTGAAACTCAGCGTGAAGTCAGGTCGAAGGCCACCGCGCTCTGCGCGGGGATGGTGAGGGTGGCCTGGCCCGTGGCGTCGACGGTGACGGCGGTGCCGTGGATCCGGTCGCGGTAGGTCCCGGCCGGAAGTCCGGTCTCGACGGTCCGGGTCACGGCGGCGGCTGCGCGGTTCAAGGCGAAGTATCCCTTGCCCGTACGCGCGAAGCCGAGCTGGTCGTCGGTCGTCCACCAGCCGGAGACCGGCGCGTCGCCGACCGCCGTCCGGAAGGCCACCAGGTTCAGCAGTGCGCGGTGCTCACACTCCCAGCCGTGACCACAGGAGACCGGGAGCGTCGTGCCCTTGGCGTCGCTCGGTGGTCCGGCGTCGTAGGAGTCGAAGGTGAAGCTCGACATCACCAGGGGCGTCCCATACGGGTACGCCAGCATGAACTGTCCGGCCAGGGTATGCAGGGCGCCGTCGGAGTAGGTCAACGTCGTGCCACCGCGCTGACTGTCATGACTGTCCACATAGACAACAGCCGAGGCCGACGGTTTGTAGTCGACCAGCGGGGTGCCCGACTCCTCGCCCAGCCCTTCGAGATTGGCCAGGCTGCCCCCGGTACGCAGGGCGCGCGCCAGGTCAGGGCCGTACCGGGGTTCGAGCACCGCACCGTAGGGGAGGTACTCCTCGGCCTGGATCGGCTCGCTGACAGTGAAGAGGACTTCCTGGTAGATGACCGGAGCGGTGCCCTCGGTGGTCTTGGACAGCTTGGCGTAGATCGCAGCCAGATCAGCCGCGGGCACGTGCTTGGCGGCGTCGATCCGGAAGCCGTCCACTCCCAGGCTGAGCAGGTCGTTCAAGTACGCCGCCAGCCGTTGCCGGACCGGTTCGCGCTCGGTCGCCAGATCGGCGAGCCCGACGAGATCGCAGTTCTGCACCTCGTCGCGATTGGTGTAGTCGGAGATCGACTTGCCGCAGTGGTGAAAGTCGGCGGCGCCGTCGTAGCCCGGATAGCCGGTCTGGGTGAACTTCGTCCCGGCCGACCCGACGCCGTACAACTGGGCGGTCATGTGGTTGACGACGGCGTCGGCGTAGATCTTGACGCCGGCCGTGTGGCAGGCGGCGACCATCGCGGCGAACGCCGTCCGGTCGCCTCGCCGGCTGCCGAGCTGGTAGGAGACCGGCTGGTAGTCCTGCCACCACGGGTAGCCCTGGTCGGCGAGGACCACGTGTTCCTGGGGCGGTGAGATCTGGACCGCCGCGACGCCGGCGGGGCCGAGCCGATCGCGGCACTCGGTCGCCACCGAGGCCCAAGGCCACTCGAAGAGGTGGACGACGACGCCGGTCGGAGCGCTCCCAGCTGCCGGGGCGGTCGATGCCGTGGGCTGAACGGCTGCAAGCGGCGCGGCCGAACAGCCGGATACGGCGAGCAGCAGCGCGCATCCGGCCCGCATTCGCCACCCGCGCACGCTGCTGCTCCTCTCCACCCGCCACCTGACTGGTGACGGGATGAAGGATGCGCCGCAAACCTTGCAAACGTCAAGCAGAAGCTTTCAGCAAGTTTCAGCGGCCAGCTCGATGCAGTGGCGTTGATCATGGAGTTTGCACCCCCGACA
>JABFYB010000781.1 GCA_013361475.1 Hamadaea sp. | reverse complement strand
CTTTACGCCATGCGAGAGAAGCGTCACGGCAACAGGTGTGAACAAGCACGAGGCGGGCGGGCGGCACGTCAACGCGCGCCGCCCGCCCGCCCCTTGAACTGGGCCGTCGTAGGACCGCCTACGAGACCACCGCGGGGTCGACCGGTTTGGCCACCCTGTCGGCGTTGCCTTCGTCACCCACGGCGATGCCTCGCCGCTTGGAGACATAGACCGCGCCGATGATCACGAGGAGCGAGGCGCCGGCGATCAGGACCCGCACGCCGACGTTCTTGTCCTCGCCGTAGCTGAACTGGATGACCGCGGGCGCGATGAGCAGCGCGACCAGGTTCATCACCTTCAGCAGCGGGTTGATCGCGGGACCGGCGGTGTCCTTGAAGGGGTCGCCGACCGTGTCGCCGATCACCGTCGCGGCGTGCGCCTCGCTGCCCTTGCCGCCGTGGTGGCCGTCCTCGACGAGCTTCTTGGCGTTGTCCCAGGCGCCGCCGGAGTTGGCCAGGAACACCGCCATCAGCGTGCCGGTGCCGATCGCGCCGGCCAGGTAGGCGCCGAGCGCTCCGACACCGAGCGTGAACCCGATGGCGATGGGTGCCATGACCGCCAGCAGACCCGGCGTCGTGAGCTCCCTGAGCGCGTCCTTGGTGCAGATGTCGACGACCTTGCCGTACTCGGGCGTCTCGCTGTAGTCCATGATCCCGGGCTTCTCGCGGAACTGCCGCCGCACCTCGTAGACCACGGCACCCGCCGACCGCGACACGGCGTTGATGGCGAGTCCCGAGAAGAGGAAGACGACCGCCGCGCCGGCGATGAGGCCGACGAGGTTGTTGGGCTGCGAGATGTCCATCATCAGGCTCATCGGCGCACCGTCGCCGCTGAGTTTCTCGCCCACGTCCCGTGCGCCGGTGGTGATGGCGTCGCGGTACGACCCGAAGAGCGCCGCTGCCGCCAGGACGGCGGTGGCGATGGCGATGCCCTTGGTGATGGCCTTGGTGGTGTTGCCGACCGCGTCCAGGTTGGTGAGCACCTGGGCGCCCGCGCCCTCGACGTCGCCGGACATCTCGGCGATGCCCTGCGCGTTGTCGGAGACCGGACCGAAGGTGTCCATGGCGACGATCACGCCGACCGTGGTGAGCAGACCGGTGCCGGCCAGCGCCACCGCGAACAGCGCCAGCATGATCGACGTGCCGCCGAGCAGGAACGCCCCGTAGACGCCGAGGCCGATCAGCAGGGCGGTGTAGACGGCCGACTCCAGGCCGACGGAGATGCCGGCGAGGACGACGGTCGCGGGACCGGTCAGCGAGGTCTTGCCGATGTCCATGACCGGACGTCGGTTGGTCTCGGTGAAGTAGCCGGTCAGCTGCTGGATGACGGCCGCCAGCAGGATGCCGATGCCCACGGCGACGAGCGCGAGGATCCGCGGGTCGCCGTTCTTGGCCGCGATCGCCCCGTCGGTGACGCCGTCGAGGTCGGCGTATGACGACGGCAGATAGACGAACACGGCGGCCGCGACGAGCACGAGCGAGATCACCGCGGAGATGAAGAACCCGCGGTTGATCGCGGACATGCCGCTGCGGTCGGAGCGGCGCGGGGCCACGGCGAAGATGCCGATCATCGCCGTGATCACGCCGATCGCGGGCACGATCAGCGGGAAGGCGAGCCCGGAGTCACCGAAGGCCGCCTTGCCGAGGATCAGCGCGGCGACGAGCGTCACGGCATACGACTCGAAAAGGTCGGCCGCCATGCCCGCGCAGTCGCCGACGTTGTCGCCCACGTTGTCGGCGATGGTCGCGGCATTGCGCGGGTCGTCCTCCGGAATGCCCTGTTCGACCTTGCCGACCAGGTCGGCGCCGACGTCGGCGGCCTTGGTGAAGATGCCGCCGCCGACACGCATGAACATCGCGATCAGCGCGGCACCGAGACCGAATCCTTCGAGCACCTTCGGCGCGTCGGCGGCGTACACCAGCACTACACAGGAGGCGCCCAGCAGACCGAGCCCCACCGTGAACATGCCGACGACGCCGCCCGTGCGGAAAGCGATCTTCATGGCTTTGTGCGAGACAGCGGTGAGATCCTTTTCCGGCTCTCCAGGCGCCGGAGTCGCTTCCCGTGCGGCCGCGGCGACCCGCACATTGCTGCGTACGGCGAGCCACATGCCGATATAGCCGGTGGCCGCCGAGAACGCGGCGCCGATCAAGAAGAACACCGATCGGCCGATGCGCTGATTCCAGTCGTCCGCTGGCAGCAGCATGAGCAGGAAGAACACGACGACGGCGAATGCGCCGAGCGTGCGCAGCTGCCGGGCCAGATAGGCGTTGGCGCCTTCCTGGACGGCTGCCGCGATCTTCTTCATGCTGTCGGTGCCCTCGCCCGCCGCTAGCACCTGGCGTACCAGAACGCCGGCGACGACGAGCGCGGCCAGCGCGACGACCCCGATGACCGTCACGATGATCCGGTTGTCGTCGGTCAGTACTGCGGCTGCGAGGGTTGTGGGGTGGTCCAGCTGATGAGGGGTAGAAAGCCCCGCCATTCGTCCTCCTTGACGCTTGGGCTGAGCTCAAGATGTGGACGGATTCTAGGTACCGGAACCTGATCAAAACAGATGGCGGTAAGCGGAATTAGCCTTCTTGTGCCGTTCAGCAAATGATCGACGTCAAGCCACTGAACCCGAAAGCGCTAATGCCCTAAAACCGTTGACGTGAGCATAGGCTCTTGATCGAATTATCGGGAGAATGATCGTGAATTCCTTCACGAATTCCCTGACGTCGTCGGAGAAACGCGAAGGGGCCCTGCTGAGCAGGGCCCCTTCGCGATGAGGTGGGTTGTCGGGTAGGCCGGTCAGGTGAGCACCGCGGCCGGCGGTGTGGTCGGCCAGGTCATACGAATCAACCCGCCGTGCTCTCCTGCGGAGACCTCCACGTCGTCGACGAGGCCGCTGATGACCGCGAGGCCCATCTCGTCCTCCTCGGCCTCCACGTCGCCGTCGTCGCCCGCGGCGCCGGGTGCCCGCTCGCCGGGAGCGGACCGCGGCGCCTCGTCGCCGACCTCGATGGAGAACTGTTTCTCCTCCTCGATCAGCGACACCTTCACCGGCGCCGTGATGCCGACGCTCTGGTGCAGTCCGACGGCACGGGTGCAGGCCTCGCCGACGGCGAGCCTGACCTCGTCCAGGACGGCCTCGTCCACTCCGGCCCTGCGCGCCACCGCTGCCGCCACCAGTCGGGCGGTCCTGACGTGCTCGGGCAGCGCGCTGAAG
>JABFYB010000436.1 GCA_013361475.1 Hamadaea sp. | reverse complement strand
GAGCGAGGCCATCCGGCCGGCAGCAGTTCAGTGGGCAACTGTGGATCGAGCAAGGGGATACGCCGGTAGGCGTCCATGATCTGCGTGCGGGCCTTGATCGCGGCCGCTCCGGTTATCTCGCCTCGGCGTACCCGCGGCAGCAGCGGTCGCCACCGCCGATCGAACTCCTCGTAGTGCCCGGCGATGGCAGACAGATCCCATGCGTCGACCGGACTCCGGTTAGCCCTGACGCCGAGGTCGGCATGCCTGGCTCGAAAGACGGTCAACGCACCGAACGCGACCGCGGCGAGACGTCGCTCGACCGTCGGATTCAGGTCGTCCGGCGACACCCAAAGTCCGTCGTAGAGTGGCGCGAAGCCCAGCCATCGCAGCTCGGCGCGCAGCGATCGGCGCCGGGCGCCCTGAGCCTCGGGCAGCGAGAAGGCGACCAGCGTCCAACACCCGTCCCAGACACGGTCCTGGTCGCCGAACCGGGCGATCCAGGCGCCACCGGTCAGCAGCTCGCCGGCCGCGTCGGCGGTCAGCCGGTGGGAACTGTGCCGGCCGTCGCGGCTGCTCTCGAGTACGCCTCGGCGCGTCAGGCGGCTGATCGCGGTGCGGGCCGCGCCGCTGCTGACGCCGGATTCGACCAGCAGTGCCACGATGGCGGCCGACGGCAGCCAGATGCGCTCCGGCAAGGTGTAATCCGCGATGAGTGTCGCCGCCAGCGCCTGCGCCGAGGCGCCTTCCTGCCGCCGGGGCAGCCGTGATGCCGGCGCCTCCTCGGGGAAGATCTCCTCGATCTCGAATGGACTGACCACGGCGACTCCGGCGCTGGGACGGACCGACCCACGGCCCCGGGGTCCTGTCCATGATAAGCGTGCTCCAGGCTGCCGCTCTGCCGTCCATCAACGACCTGAGCGTCTCATGCATTAGATATCTGTCGATTGACAGTTTGGCGTCCTGCGGTCAGACTATCTGACACACACGAGTGGGGCCCGACCACGTACGCGGGAGACAGCCGGATTTCCAAAGAAGCAGACCTGGCGCAGCGACCCGCAGACTGTTGTGATCAAGGAAGTGTCATGAGACGAATGACCACACCGGAGCGGCATCGTTGGGTGCTGGGAAGCCTGATGGCCCTGGCCCTGGCCGGCGCCGTTCTCCTCGTGCCCCGGCTGGCCCAGGCCGGGCCGACGGCCGGCTGCGGCAAGACGCCGACGCTCACCAGCGGAACGCATTCGATTCAAAGCGGCGGCCAGAACCGTAGCTACATCCTGAGCATCCCCAGCGGATACAGCAACGCCCAGCCATACCGGCTCATCTTCGGGCTGCATTGGCTCAACGGCACCGCCAACGACGTCGCCACCGGCGGATCCGACGGAGCGGCGTGGGCCTTCTACGGCCAAAAGCAGCTGTCGGGCGGCAGCACGATCTTCGTCGCGCCGCAGGGCATCGACAACGGTTGGGCCAACACCAACGGGCGCGACGTCACATTGGTCGACGACCTCGTCCGGCTCGTCGAAGGCGACCTATGCGTGGACACCAGCCAGGTCTTCGCGATGGGGTGGAGCTACGGCGGTTCGATGAGTTACGCCCTGGCCTGCGCCCGGCCCGCCGTCTTCCGGGCGGTCGTGGTCTACTCCGGCGCCAACCTCAGCGGATGCAGCGGGGGCACCCAGCCGGTCGGCTACTTCGGCATCCACGGCACCCATGACAGCGTGCTCAACATCTCCAACGGACGGTCCCTGCGCGACACCTTCGTGCGTGCCAACGGCTGCACCGCGCAAAGCCCACGCGAGCCCTCCCAGGGCAGCCTCACCCACATCACGACGGTCTACTCCGGGTGCCGGTCCGGCTATCCCGTCCAATGGGCGGCCTTCGACGGCGACCACACGCCGAGCCCCGTGGACGGCACCACCGCGACCAGCGGACTGCGTACGTGGACGTCGTCGGAGGTGAACACCTTCCTGGCTCAGTTCCCGAGCAGCCCGTCGCCGAGCGGCTCCCCGTCCACCAGCTCGTCTCCGTCCGGAAGTGCGTCCCCGTCGAGCAGTCCTTCGCCGAGCAGCTCCAGCTCAGGCGGTCCGTCGCCGGCGGGCTCGTGTGCCGCCACCTACCGGACGATCAACGCGTGGCCAGGCGGGTTCCAGGGTGAGGTGACCGTCAGCGCCGCCAACGCGCCGATCACCGGCTGGACTGTCCAGTGGACGCTGGCCAGTGGCCAGACCATCACCCAGGTGTGGAACGCGACCCTCTCGGTTGCCGGATCGAACGTCACGACGCGTAACGTTTCCTATAACGGCTCGCTGGCCGCGAACTCGTCGACGACCTTTGGCTTCCTCGCGAGCGGCAGTCCGTCGACACCGTCACCCATCTGCACCAGTCCCTGATCGCGGTGAGATGACCCCGGCGCTGGCCCGGGGTCATCTCACGTCATCCGCCGGGTATGCGGCCGCCGCTCTTGTTCGGGGCGGTCAGCGAGCTTGGGTGTCCGCGGCGACACGTGCGCGCCCAGTAGCTCGCGGCGTCCTTTCCAGCGTTGGGCACCGCCCAGTACGTATCCAGGAACATCACTCGCCCAGCACGCACTCAACGACTTCCTCGACACCCCGGACGAGCGCCGCCCCGCCGAACTGGCCTAGGTCGGCCGCTGTCGCCCAGGCGAAAACACCTTGCGGGCGGCGGGCTCCAGATGGTTGGTTGATCGGCCATGACGTCCATGCCGCTGCCCACTCCCACACTGCATACGACCAGGCTCACGCTGCGCCCTTTCACCGACGCGGACGCCGACAGCCTCTACGCGATGCACAGCGACCCCTACGTGTTGCGCTACTGGGATTCGCCGCCGTGGAGCGAGCCCGCCCGAGCCGGGCGATTCCTCGCGGTTTGCCGGGAGATGGAGGAGAAGGGCACCGGGGCGCGACTAGCCGTGGGCCGCGGCTCAGAGTTCCTCGGCTGGTGCAGCCTCAACCAGTGGAACCCGGACTTTCGCAGCGCCTCGCTGGGCTACTGCTTCGCCGAAGCCGCCTGGGGTCACGGCTACGCGACGGAATCCGCCCGCGCCCTGCTGCGGTGGGCTTTCGACACGCTCGACCTGAACCGCGTCCAGGCCGAGGCCGACACCCGCAACGTGGCATCCGCCCGCGTGCTGGAGAAGCTCGGATTCGTGCTGGAAGGGACGCTGCGGGAAGACTGCATCGTGAACGGCGACGTCTCGGACTCGTGGGTCTACGGGCTGCTCCGGCGTGAATGGCAGCCGTCGCCCGAGCCGA
>JABFYB010000173.1 GCA_013361475.1 Hamadaea sp. | reverse complement strand
CGAGCCGGGGGCGAGCGGGGGCGAGCGGGGGCGAGCCGGGGGCGAGCCGGGGCGCGCGGGAGCCGCCCGGCGCGAAGCGACCGGGCGGCGAACGAGCGACTCAGAGCAGGGCGTACACGGTGGTGGCCTGTGCGGCGAGAACCCCGCCGGCCACCATGTCGACCTGGGCGAACGCCATCGAACGGCCCAGCTTGGTCAGGCGAGCGGTCACCAGCACGTCCATTCCGACGACCGGACGCTGGAAGGTCGCGTTGAGCTGCACCGTCGTCATCGGGCCGAAGCCGCCCTTGGCGGAGCTGATCGCGATGACCGTGGCGGTGTCGGCCGCTGCCATGAGCGCCTGGCCGGACAGCGCGCCGCCCTCCCGCGCCAGGCGTCCTGACCAGGGCAGCCGAAGCGTGGCGTAGTCGGCGCCGACCTCCTCCACGGTGAGGCCGAGGTCGCGTACCCAGTCGGCGAAGTTGGCGGCGAGGACCTTGTCGCCGTCGGCCGCGGTGAACTCGGATCCACCGGCGACGGACGGGAGCACCTGGATCTCCGCGCCGTCTGCGACGGGCGTGGCCAGCCCGGCCAGGCCGCGGCAGTCTTCGCCGTCGACGTAGACGTTGACGAAGCGCCGGAGCTGGCCTTGTTCGTCGCGAAGGCGGCGGCCCAGGCGCGGCCAGCGGCGCTCCACCTCGGCCAGGACCGCCCCGAGGTCGCCCGCCGTGTCGACGGCGACCGACTTCGCCCCGGCCACCTCGGTACGCAGAGCCGAGGGCACCAGCACCGTGACGCTCACAGGGCGACCGCCCGGAGGCAGAGGATCCCCGGCAGCTGGCTGACGACGCGTTCCCAGCTCTCCCCCTCGTCGGCGCTGGCGTAGACCTCGCCGCTGCGCCCGCCGAAGTACACCCCGGCCGGGTCGGCGGTGTCCGTGCACATCGCGTCGCGGAGCACGGTCGAGTAGAACGGCTCGATCGGCAGTCCGGACGACTGTGCCTGCCAGGACTTGCCGGCGTCCGTACTGCGGAAGACCTGGCACTTGAAGTCCGGCGCGAACCGGCTGCCGTCCGCGGTGAGCGGGAAGTTCCACAGCGTGTCGCCCCGGCTGGGGTGGGCCACGACCGGGAAGCCGAAGTCGCTCGGCAGGCCGTCGGCGATCGACGTCCAGGTGACGCCGTCGTCGTCGGAACGATAGACGCCGTGGTGGTTCTGAAGGTAGAGCCGGTCCGGGTTGACCTGGTCGCGGGCGACCTTGTGCACGCACTGGCCGAACTCCGGGAACTGGTCGGGCAGGAAGTACGCCTTGATCCCGCTGTTGCCGGCCGTCCAGGTCTGCCCGCCGTCGGTCGTGCGGTAGACCCCGCCGGTCGACATCGCGACGAGGACGCGCTCCGGGTCGAGCGGATGCGGCGTGATCGTGTGGATCGCCTGGCCCCCGAATCCCTCGCCCCACTGCGGCCGATGCGGGTGGTCCCACAGGCTCTGCACCAGCTCGTAGGTCACCCCGCCGTCGACCGACTTGAACAGCGCCGACGGCTCGGTCCCGGCCCACACGACGGACGGGTCGCCCGCCGCCGACCCCGGTGCGAAGGCCCACACCCGGCGCAGCGAGGTGTCGGTCCCGGCCGGGAAGGCGATCGGGGCCTCCTCCGGCTCCCGCCAGGAGACGCCCAAGTCGTCACTGACCGCCACACTCGGCCCGAAATGGGAGCTGTCGATCGCGGCGAGCAGCCGAGGCCGCTCCGGACGCGGGTCGATGCCGACCGCGTAGATCGCGGTCATCGGGAAGTGCGGCACGCCGACCTGCCACGGCCGGCCGACTTCGTCGCGCCGGGCCAGGAAGAGGCCCTTACCGGTCCCGATCATGAGCAGTACGGACATCGCAACCTCCCATTGGCTCCAGCGACGCTGCCTCACCAACCCCGACAGTATTGCCGTGATGTCCGACACTTACCACGACATGCGAGAATCCGCAGGTGACCAGCTTCCGTCAGCCGACCGCCGTGGCGGTCGCCGGCCTCATCGCCGCCATCGGCGCGTTGCCCCTGCTCCGGGCTTCGGGGTGGTTCTTCTTCGTGCCGCTGGCGATCTTCGTCTTCGCCGTCTGGGCCTGGCGCTCGGGCACCGACGCCGACCCGAACGGGGTACGCGTACGCGCCCTCTTCGGTAGCCGGAAGATCGAATGGTCCCGGATCGAAGCCTTCGTGCCCGCGGATCGCCGGAAGGCGCAGGCGGTCCTCGCCGACGGCAGCCGCATCACGCTGACCGCCGTGACCCCGGAGGACCTCCCCCGGCTCGTGGCGGCCAGCGGCAAGGAACTCGAGCAGGCTCAGTAGCCGTCGCGGACGACGTTGACGAGTTCCTGACCGGCGGCGTACCGGCGCACCTGGGCTCCGGCGAGCTGGTAGCCCCGCCGCAGTACGCCCCGGACCGACCCCGCCACATGCGGCGTGATCAGGACGTTCGGCATCGTCCACAACGGATTGTCGAGGGGCAGCGGCTCGGGATCGGTGACGTCGAGCGCCGCCCACAGCCGGCCCGTCCCCAGTTCGGCGACGAGTGCGTCGGTCACCGCGACCGGCCCCCGAGCGGCGTTGACCAGCAGCGCCCCGTCCGGCATCGCGGCCAGGAACGCCTTGTCGACCAGTCCGGTGGTGGCCGGGGTCAACGGGATCAGCAGGACCACGATGTCGGCGGACGGCAGCAGCTGCGGCAGTTCGTCCACGCCGCGTACGCCGTCGGCCGGGCGAGCGGTGCGCGCCACGAAGGTCAGTGACACCTCGAACGGCTCCAGCCGCCGGGCGACCGCTGATCCGATGGATCCGGCCCCCACGATGAGGACGCGCTTACCGGCCAGCTCATCGGTCGGCGTCACGTCCGCGTACGCCCACCGCGGCTCGGCCTGCGCGCGGGCGAAGTAGTCGAACCGCCGCAAGGAGCTGAGGATGGCCGTGACCACCCACTCCGACGTGCTGGAGTCGTGTACGCCGCGGGCGTCGCAGAGCGTGACGCCCGGCGGGACCTTGGGCGCCCAGGCGTCGGCCCCCGCCGAGAGGAGTTGCACCACGCGCAGGGAGGTCATCTGCGGCAGCAGCACGGTGGTGCTGCCGCCGGACAGGAAGGGCGGCACCCAGAACTCCACCTCGGCGGGATCGCCTGGCAACGGTGAGCTGGGCGTGGGCAGGAACGCGAGGTCCGCCTCGGCCGGCAGCTGCCCCATGAACTCGACGGCGTCGGGGTGGGAGATCCAGATCTTCACCCGTCCAGCCTA
>JABFYB010000588.1 GCA_013361475.1 Hamadaea sp. | reverse complement strand
GGGCTCGGCGGGTGAAACTTTCACGGCGTGGCCGGTCAGGCCGGCCCGGGGCCCGGGCTCGGACCACGTTGACAATCCCCTGGTCCACCCGCATAAGGCGAGCACTTTCTGGGAGCGTTCACAGTCCGGCTGGAGGGCGTTCGAGGCGTTCTGTGGTTGTTCAGTGGGTTCTTTTGTGGGATTCATGTTGGAGCGTGTCGGAACGAGTGATGGTTCTCGCTGTGCACGTTCACAGAGACTCCTGACCGGAGGAATCATGAAAAGACTTCTCGTGGCGCTCGCCCTGTTCGTCGCCGCGACCCTCACCGCCGGGCAGCCGGCGTACGCGGCCACGCTGAACATGCTCGGCGCCGACGTCTCTTCCCTGCAGCGCTCACTCGATCTGGGCGCCACGTACTACGACGCGAGCGGCGTCCAGAGGGACCCGCTGGACATCCTCAAGGGAGTCGGCGTCAACTACGCCCGGCTGCGGGTCTGGAACAACCCGGCCAGCGGTTACAACAACAAGGCCAAGGTGTTGCAGCAGGCCAGGGCGGTCAAGGCCAAGGGCTTGAAGCTGATGGTCGACTTCCACTACTCCGACACCTGGGCCGACCCCGGCAAGCAGTACAAGCCCGCCGCCTGGTCCGGCCACGGCATCGGCCAGCTGCAGACGGACGTCTACAACTACACGTACGACGTCTGCACCAGCCTCAAGGCGCAGGGCACCACACCGGACAGCGTGCAGATCGGCAACGAGATCAACACCGGCATGTTGTGGAACGACGGCAAGGTGGCCAACAACGACTTCACGAACCTGAGCCTGCTGCTCAAGGCCGGCTACAACGCGACGAAGGCGTGCGACGCCGGCACCCAGGTGATCATCCACACGGCGTTGGCGGAAAGCCTGTCCTCCGCCCGCTGGTTCTACGACGGGATCCGGGCCAAAGGCGTCTCCTGGGACATCACCGCCCTGTCCTACTACTGCATGTGGCACGGCTCACTGTCCAACCTGTCCAGCGTGATCGCGGACATGCGCTCCCGCTACGGCAAGAACGTGATCATCGCCGAGACGGCCTACCCCTTCACCGCCGCCAACGCCGACTCCCAGCGCAACGCGGTCACGACGGGCTGTTCGGGATACGGCCTCACCTGGCAGGGACAGGGCGCCGAGTTCGCGGCGGTGCAGAACACGGCGCGCAACGCGGGTGCGATCGGGGTCTTCTACTGGGAGCCGACCTGGTACGCGATCCCCGGGAACGGCTGGGACCCGGCGAACATCAACGGCACCGGTGACGAGTGGGACAACATGGCCGTCTTCAACTGGACCGGCCACATCAACCCCAACGTCCGGTGGACACCCTGACGCCGTCCGTCCCCGTACCGGCCCATGGGCGTGAAGAGCACGCCGCCGCACACCCCACCAGCGAGAGAAGGTGCAGGACGACCATGGGTTCACGTCATTCAGGCCGGCCCGCGCGGGGCCGTCCGGCCGCTTTCCGTACGATGCTCACCCTCGCGTTCGCCGCCCTCCTGGCGGGCCTGCTGGCGATGCCGCTCGCGGCGCCGGCGGGGGCGGCGACAGATCTGGCGCTGGGCAAGGCGGCGAGCGCGGACTCCAGCCAGTCGGGACGCCTCCCGTCGCTGGCCAACGACGGCGACCCCGCCACCCGCTGGTGCGCCGCCGACGGCGGCACCGGCCACTGGTGGCAGGTCGACCTCGGTAGCGCGACGGCGCTGAGCGGCACCGAGGTGCGCTGGGAGTTCGCCCGCAACTACAAGTACCACGTCTCGGTCTCCACCGACGGCGCCACCTGGACCCGCGTGGCCGACCGGACGGCGAGCACGGCCACCGCCCAGGTGCAGAACGACACGTTCACCGCGACCGCGCGGTACGTGCGGATCACAGTGACCGGGCTCGCGGCCTCCACGTGGGCGAGCATCGCCGACTTCAAGGTGTTCGGCGCCGGCGCCCCGCCGGGACCGGCCCCGGACCCGGCGCTGCGGTCCCGATGCACCGGCACCTCACCGATCACCTGCCACTTCGACATGCAGCCGGGCAACTACGACGTGACGGTGGTCCTGGGCGACGCGAACGCCGCGGGGGTGACCAGCGTGCAGGCCGAGGCCCGCCGTACGGTGCTGCCGACCGTGTCCACGGCGGCGGGATCGTACGCGAGATACGCGTTCACGCTGAACGTGCGCCAGCCGGAGGGGCAGCCGACCGGGCAGGGCGGCACCGGGACTCCGGGGCTTGACCTGGTGTTCTCCGGGCCGGCGCCGAAGCTGAACGGGATCGGGCTGGCCGCGGCGAGTGGGCCGGTGCTGTACCTGGCGGGCGACTCGACGGTGTGCGACCAGCCGGCCGCGCCGTACACCGGGTGGGGGCAGCAGCTCCCGCAATACTTCGGGCTCGGTCTGTCGGTCGCCAACTACGGCGACTCCGGCGAGAGCTCGGGCAGCTTCCTGTCCAACTCCGCGCTCTTCCCCACGATGAAACCGCTGATCAAGAGCAGTGACATGGTGCTGATCCAGTTCGGGCACAACGACAAGTCGACGACCGCGTCGGCGTTCACCTCGAACCTGACGAGCCTGGTGACGCAGGTGCGGTCGCGGGGCGGCGTACCGGTGCTGGTCACGCCGCCGGTGCGGCGGCTGTTCGACGCCAACGGCAGGCTGACCGCGACGGCGCTGCACGTCAACGGCGTCGGCGTGGACCTGCCCGCGACGATGCGGCAGGTGGCGGCGGCCCAGAACGCGCCGCTGATCGACCTGACCGCCAAGAGCAAGGCCCTGGTCGAGGGGCTCGGGCCGAGCGGCTCGGCCCAGCTCTACCTGACCGAGCTGAGCGACAACACACATTTTTCCGCCTACGGGGCGAATGAGATGGCCAAGCTCGTCCTGCAGCGCATGCGCGAGCTGAACCTCTCGCCGGTGTCGTACCTGCGATAGGACCACCTACGTCATCCGGTCGCGCGCGAAAAACCCATGGCGACGTCGACGATCGGCCCGCGACAATGGCCGGCATGGAGGAGGTCAAGGTCGTCGTCGCCCATGACGAGTGCGCGACCCTGCGGGTCGGCGACGTGTTCCTGAAGATCGACGGCGATCAGTCGCGTTCCGACGTCGAGGTCGAGGCGATGGCCATGGCGCCGGTCCCGACGCCGGAGATCCTGTGGCGGAAGCCGCCCGTGCTCGCGCTCGCCGCCCTCCCCGGCACGGAGCTCGGCCGCCTGGGCGAGCCGTCGACCGCGTCGCCGGCGGCGTGGGCCGCGGC
>JABFYB010000420.1 GCA_013361475.1 Hamadaea sp. | reverse complement strand
GCGACGCCGGCCGGCCGGGCGGGCGACATCGCGCACTGGTCAGGAGACCGGGACCGAGTCGCGGACCAGGCGCCGCCAGGTCTCGTAGTCGGGTTCGGCACTGGCCGGAAGCCCGTCGGCGGCCACGTCGTCGGCGAGGGCGGCGGCCGCGGCGATGTCCAGTTCGGCCAGCGTCTTGACGGCGAGCTGGGTGTGCGCCGGTTCGCAGCCGGAGAAGGACCGGGCTTTGGCGGCGAAGACAGCACCTTGCGCGACGTCGGCTGCGAACGGTCCGGCGAACGCCCGGAGCTGGGCGTACCCGTTGCCGTCGGTGCCTCCCGCGAAGGTGGCGGCCAGCCCGACCCCGCTCCACAGGTCGGACTGCCGGTCGGCGGCGAACCGGTCGACCGCCGCCGCGACGTCGGACACCTGTCCACCGTGGATGAACCACAGCGCCCGGCCGACGCCCTGATCCCACGCTCGGGCGAAGTACTTCGGGTAACCCTGCCACGGGTACGGCTTGGGACGGGCCTGCTCGGTCACCCACTTGCGGGTGTGGAAGTACGCCCGGTCGAACCCGAGGCCGTCGACGGCGAGCCAGCTCATCGTCGGGTAGTAGGGCGTACCGGGGAGGTCGGGCAACACGGTGCGCCACAAGGGCCGGGGCAACCGGGCCATCGCGAAGCCGATGCCGATGTAGGTCAGGAAGATGTGCGGCTGACCCGAGCCGCTGAGCAGCTCCTTGGCGCGTACGCCCCGGCCGCCGGCCATCGCGTCGCGCACGGTGTAGGCCATCGTCGCCCCCTCGTACGCGAAGCCCCGGTGCTCCGCCTCGACGAGCTCCAGTCGCCGTTCGACCTCCCACAGCGACCTGGCGTCGATGGCCCACTCGAATCCGCAGATCACCGCCTGCGGGATCGCCTCGAGCCGGCGGGTCGCCTCGGTCTCGCGTACGGGAAAGCCGCGCCCGGCGAAGCTGACGTCGGCCAGCTTGGGCGTCATCAGCAGGTTCCGCACCGCACCGGTCAGGGTCGCCATGGAGTCCTCCGCTCCTCGCCGCGCCCGGGGCCGGGCGCACCCCTATCGTGATCTGTCGATGGGCGGCGACGCGTCTCCGAGCGTGCGGAGTCCGGACGCCCGCCGAGTTCAGCGCGCGGCGACAGCGGCGACGGGCAGGTGCCGGCTCCCGATTCTCCGCGCGGCCTGGTAGCTCGCCCACGAAGCGGCGTCGACCAGCGTCCGGTCGTCCGGGTGGACCGCCTGGAACGCCCCGATGACCTCGTCGTCGACCTGGTAGGAGGCGATCGCGGTCAGCAGCACGAGCCGGGCCATCGGCTGCTGCGCTTCGGGGAGCCGGGCGACCAGCCGCTCGCACCAGGCTCGGCTGAGCCCGGTGTCCTCGCCTTGCCACCTCTGCAGACGCTCGGCCAGCAGCTCCCGGACGTCGACGGGAACCGACCGTGTACCGGCGGCTTCGAACGCGGCGTACGCCCGCCCGATGGCCGCGGCGATCGACGGGTTGCCCTGCGCCCACGCGGCGTCCGCCGGCAGCGCCGCCTCCGGCAGCAACGGGAGCGCCCGGCCCGGCGTACGCGGATCGCGCAGGGTGGGCCGCAGGATCCGGGCGACGCCGTGCTTGAACCGGCGGCGGGAGGCCGGGCCGAGCCCCGGCGGCAGCAGGAAGCTCGACAGGAACACGTTGACCATGCGGGTCAGGTAGTGCAGCGCGACGACGACGCCGACCAGCTCGGCCCGCTCCTCCTCCCCGAACGGCTCCGACACGACCCGCTCCGACACGACCCGCTCCGACACGACCCGCTCCGACGAGGCCGTGGGGAAGGCAGCGTGCCGCGCCCACGTCGCGACGGCGGCCAGCGTGGGGTCGCCGATGTCCGACGGCCGGTCGGCGATCAGCGCCTCGGCGGCGGACTCCGAGGCGAGGTCGTACATCCCGACGCTGTGCATGTCCACGCAGTAGGGGCAGACGTTGGCCACCGACACGGCGGTGGCGACCGCCTCCTTCACCGTCCGGTTCACGTTCGCCGTCGGCAGGAGCGGCTCGCGGAGCAGCGTCCAGTACGCCGCCGCCAGCTCGGGGACGGGCGAGTGCAGCTGTACCGGCGGGACGACGAGGCCCATCTCGTCGAGCACCTGGTCGTAGACCTCGGCCAGGACGCCGCGCGCCGCGGTGACCGGCACCGGGGTCACGTATTTGATCTGACGCTGTGCGACCGATGACGCGATACGCCTGATTCCCATGTTCCTCAGTATTGATCCGGCGGCGGCCGGAGCGGCGATGGCGACGGCGGAAGCGCAATATCAAAGAGCCCCGATATCGTCTCAGCAGCTCCGTCCACATTAGGTCCATAAAGGACTCACGGCAGCGCATCGCGGAAGATGCGTACCCGATGGGCCGCTCTTGACGATGAGCGCATGGCCGACCTCATCGCGCGCGGCACGCGTGCCGGCACGCTCCGCCAGATCCGTCACGTCACCCCCGTCGCACCCCGGTCGGCCCGCGGGCTGGTCGCCGAGGTCTACCACCAGGTCGAGCGGGATTTCGGCATGCTCGCGCCGCCGGTCAGCCTGCACTCCCCCGCGCCCCGCGCGCTGGCCGCGGCCTGGGTCATGCTGCGCGAGACGCTGCTCGCCGCCGACACGACCGGCCGTGCGGAGCGCGAGGCGGTCGCCGCGGCGGTCTCGGCGGCCAACGCCTGTCCCTACTGCGTCGATGTGCACGGCGCCGCGCTCGCCGGGCTCACCCGCGACGAGATGCCCGCGTTGTCGGCCTGGGCGCGCTCCAGCGCGACCGCCGATCCGCTGCCCGCCCCGTTCGGCGATGGGGCGGCGGCCGAGCTGATCGGGGTCGCGGTCGCCTTCCACTATCTCAATCGGATGGTCACGATCTTCCTGCCCGAGTCGCCGCTGCCGCCGTTTCTGCGTGGGGCGGCCGCGCCGACCGCCAAGCGCGTCGCGTCACGGCTGCTGGGCTCGCTGGCCCGCCGTACCGTCACGCCCGGTCTGTCGGCCGGGCTCCTGCCCGCCGCGCCGCTGCCCGCCGACCTGTCGTGGGCCGCGGGCAATCCCGCCGTCGCCGCGGCTTTCGGGGCTGCCGTCCGCGCCGTGGACCAGACCTTCCTGCCCCCAGGGGTACGCCGAATGGCGCGGGCCAAGGCGGCCGAGTTGGGCGGCGGCGACCCGGGCTGGGCCACGTCGGACTGGTTGGCGGCGGCGGTCGCGCCGTTGCCCGAGGTCGATCGTCCGGCCGGCCGGCTCGTCCTGCTGACGATGTTCGCCCCGTATCGGGTGACTCCCAAGGTGATCGCCGAGTTCCGCGACGGCCGGCCCAGTGACGCCGCCCTGATCGAGGTCACCGCGTGGGCCGCCCTGCTGGCCGCCCGGCACTTAGGAGCCCGCCTGTACGCCGCCTCCGCGCGCGGCGCCACCACGACTTCGACTCCCCTTCCGATGACGACCGAAAGGACCAGCCCGTGACCATCAGCGACGCCTTCACCGACCTCACCGCCGACGGCGAGGAACTCGAGAACCTCCTGGCCACCCTGCCGGACCAGGCGTGGGACACGCCGACCCCGGCGGAGGGCTGGACGGTGGCGCATCAGATCGCCCACCTGGCCGCCACTTTCAAACTCGCCGGACTGGCTGCCGCCGACGCCGAGCGCTTCGAGGCGCTCAAGTCCCGGCTCAGCCCGGACTTCCAGACCAATGTCGACCTGGCGATGGCGCCCTATCTGGCGCTGACCCCGGCCGCCCTGCTCGCGCGGTTCCACGAGGAGCGGGTCGCGGCCGACAAGGCGCTCGCCGCCGTCCCCGAGGGGCAGCCGGTGCCGTGGCTGGTCCGTCCGCTGCCCGCGACCGTGCTCGCGGCGGCCGGCATGATGGAGCTGTTCGGCCACGGCCAGGACGTCTACGACGGCCTGGGCGTCCAGCGGCAGTACACCGATCGCGTCGGGCATGTGGCGTTCTTCGGGACGCGTACGTGGGACTTCGGGTATCAGGCGCGCGGGCTGGCCACCCCCGACGTCGCCTTCCGATTCGTGCTCACCGCCCCGTCGGGCCGCGAGTGGGTCTTCGGCCCGGCCGACGCCGAGCAGACGATCTCCGGTCCGGCCGTCGACTTCTGCCTGCTCGTGACACGCCGCCGGCACTCCGACGACCTTCAGCTGACCGCCGTCGGCAAGGAGGCCGCCGAGTGGCTCACCGTCGCGCAGGCGTACCGGGGTCCGGCCGGGCCGGGCCGCCGTCCGGGCCAGTTCGCCGCGGCCGCGGCCTGACCGGCACGACGATCGGCCGCCCGTCGCAGCTGGACGGGCGGCCGCTTCGTGCGCTCGTCAGACGAAGAAGGTGTTGGGCTCCAGACCGCACAGGATCCGGCCGTAGAGCTCGAGGTTGGTGCTCGGCAGGTTGAGCGCGTGCAGGGCGATCGTCTGCATGTCCCGCTGAATCCGCTGGATCGGGATCGACGAGTAGATCGACGACGCTCCGCTGGCCATGGCGAACGTGTTCACCGCGTCGAGGCCGAGCTGGCAGATCCGGCCGACCGCCATGCGTGCGTACGCCCGGTCCGGCAGGCTCCACTCCTCGTTCCGCACTCCCTTGCCGTCGACCATCTCGGCGAGCCGGCGGGCGTGGTACTCCATCTCGTCGATCTTCAACGACGCGTCGGCGACCTGCAGATGCGTCACCGGCGCCTCGATCTGGCTCGCGTACGCGGTGTTGGTGATGGCCCGGCCGGGCAGCCGCTCGAAGAACGCCTCCCGCGCGGCCCGGGCCAGCCCGACGATCTTGCCCGTGGTGGAGGCGGAGACCGCGCCGACCATGGGACCACGGTAGATCGGCAGGTCCCGGTTGGTCTCGGAGGCGTACTGCTGCTGCATGAGCGCGCTGATCTTGAGGTACTTGACGGTCGGGATGAACAGGTCCTGCACCCGGAGCGTGACGCTGCCGGTCGCTCGCAGCCCCGAGACGTCCCAGTCGTCGACGACCTCGAAGGCGCTGATCGGCGCCAGCGCCAGGATCGGCTCGGCGCCGCCCTCGCCGTCGGGCAGGATCGCCGACAGCAGCTTCCACTGGCTGTGCGCGGCGCCGCTGTTGAAGTTCCACTGCCCGGAGACCACGACGCCGCCGTCCTTGGGCACCGCCATCGCCGTCGGCGCGAGGGTGCCGCAGATGCGCACGTCCGGAGTCGTGAAGACCTCCTCCTGCACCTCGTCGGGGAACATCCCGATGTTCCAGGACATGATCCACCAGGCGGCCGTGTTGAAGGCGGCCGAACCGTCGCCGCGGCCGAGTTCGATGCCGACGTCGACCAGGGTCCCGGTGTCGCAGGCGTAGCCACCGAAGCGTTCCGGGGTCCGCAGCCGGAAGATCCCGGCGTCGGTCATCGCCTGCACGGTCTCGTCGGCGAGGCGCCGGTTCTTCTCCGACGCCTGGGCGTTGGCCCGCAGGACCGGGACGAGGTCGGCCGCGCGCCGGCGCAGCTCGTCACGGGTGGGTTTCTGGCTGACGTCCACGGGGGTCTCCTTCGCTTCGTCCACTCTGGACCTCTTCTATGACTGCGCAATTTCGGAGTTGCCGAATAGGCCGAGACATGCTTTGCCGCAGCGCGCCGCAAAGCATGTCGTACGCCGATGCTAGCGCCCACTGGCTGCAGATATCGAGCAATCTACGAGAAGTTCATCAATGGCAAATCGATACGATGGCCCCGATCATTCCCTCAATTCATTTCCCGATGGGAGACACGTGGATGGCCAATCAACTCGGTGACCACGCGGTCATTCTGGGGGGCAGCGTCGCCGGTTCGCTGGCCGCCCGCCAGCTGTCGGACCACTACCGGAAGGTGACGCTGATCGACCGCGACACCCTCTTCGGTCCGGATGGTCCCCGGCACGCCGTGCCCCAGGGCCACCACATCCATGCCCTCCTGGCCCGGGGTCAGCAGATCCTCGACGAGCTGTTTCCCGGGTTCACCGACGAACTCGTCTCGATCGGAGTGCCGATCGGCGACTTCGGCACGAGCCTGAGCTGGTATTTCAACGGCGAAATGATCCAGAAGGCGGAGACCGGCCTGATCTGTGTCGCGGCGGGACGGCCGCTGCTGGAGGCCAGGCTGCGCGGCCGGGTCGACGCGCTGCCCAATGTGACCTACCGGGAGCGTACGGACATCCTCGATCTGGTCCCCTCGCCCGACAACGGCCGGATCGTCGGCGTACGCGTCCAGGGGCACGACGCCGGCGAACCCGAAGTGCTGCAGGCCGACCTCGTCGTCGACGCGACCGGCCGCGGCACGCGTACGCCCAAGTGGCTGGAGCAGCTGGGCTACCCGCGCGTGCCGGAGGAGCGGGTCAAGATGGAGCTGACCTACACCACCTGCGACTTCTACGGCCCGCTGACGTTCGACCCGATCGGCGACGACATCGCGCTGCTGCCGGTGGCCACACCGGACATGCCGCGCGGCGCGATCTTCGCCCGCCTGCCCGACCGGTACGCCATCTCCCTGACCGGCATCCTCGGCGACAAACCGCCGACGGACATGCACGGGTTCATGGAATACGTGAAGACCCTGCCGGTGCCCGAGATCTACAAGGCCGTACGCGACGCCAAGCCGATGGGGCAGCCGCAGACGTTCCACTTCCCGGCCAGCATCCGCCGTCGCTACGAGCGGATGAGCCGGTTCCCGGACGGGCTGCTAATCGTCGGCGACGCCGCCGCGGTCTTCAACCCGGTGTACGGCCAGGGCATGACGGTCGCCGCGATCGGCGCGACCGTGCTGGGCAAGCACCTCGCGATGGGCGTGCCGCAGCCACAGGCGTACTTCCGGGATCTGGCCAAGGTCGTGGACGGACCGTGGGACATGGCGGCCGGCGCCGACCTCGGGTTCCCCGGCGTCGAGGGCAAACGGTCGCTCAAGACCAAGATCGGCAACACCTACATCCCCCGGCTCCAGGCGGCGGCCGCCCACGACGGCGTGCTGTCCGCCGCCTTCCTGCGTACCGCCGGGCTCGTCGATCCGCTCACGGCGCTGATGAAGCCGGGCGTGATCTCCCGGGTGTTCCGCGGCAAGCGGTGACCCGTCGCCATCGATCGACAAGAAGGAGGCATCCCATGGAGAGGCGCTGTCCGCATCTGATGGACCGCACCGGTCAAGACATCCACGCCGAGACCGAGGAGCTGCGCAAGCAGGGCCCGGTCGCCCAGGTCGAGCTGCCCGGCGGGGTGCTGGCCTGGTCGATCACCAGCTACGAGCTGGCCAAGCAGGTGCTCGGCGACGAGCGGTTCGCCAAGGACCCGCGGCAGCACTGGCCGGCGCTGATCAACGGCGAGATCCCGCCGGACTGGCCGATGATCACCTGGGTCGTCATGGACAACATGACCACCCGCGACAACCCCGACCACGACCGGCTGCGCCGGGTCATCTCGCAGGGCTTCTCGGCCCGGCGCATCGAGTCCGCCCGTACGCTCATCGAAGGCATCGCCAAGCGGCTCCTCGACGGGCTGGAGCAGGTTCCGGCCGGTACGGCGATCGACCTGAAGAAGGCGTACTGCTATCCGTTGCCCGCGTCGGTCGTGTGCGACCTGTTCGGTGTGCCGGAGGAGGCCCGGGCCGACGCGCTCAAGGGCGGCGAGGTCAACGTCAGCACCACGATCAGCCCGGAAGAGGCCGAGGCCAACGTCGAGCAGTGGCACAAGGCGATGGAGGACCTGGTCGCCGAGAAGCACGTACGCCCCGGCGACGATCTCACCAGCCTCCTGATCGCCAAGAAGAGCGTCGACGACGAGATCCTCACCGACGAGGAGATGGTCGGCACGCTGCACCTGATGCTCGGCGCGGGCTCGGAGACGCTGATGAACGTCCTGAGCCACGCGATCCTCAACCTGCTCACCCACCCCGACCAGCTGGCCCTGGTCCGCAGCGGCCAGATCAGCTGGGACGCGGTCGTCGAGGAGACGCTGCGGGTCCAGTCGCCGGTGGCCCAGCTGCCGTTCCGGTTCCCCACCGAGGACGTCCAGCTCGGCGACGTCCTGATCCAGAAGGGCGACCCGGTGATGATCGGCTTCGCCGGGATCGGCCGCGACCCGGAGGTGCACGGCGAGACCCGGGCGGAGTTCGACATCACCCGGGCCGACAAGACGCACCTGTCGTTCGGCCACGGCGTGCACTACTGCCTCGGCGCGCCGCTGGCCCGGCTGGAGGCGGCGATCGCCCTCCCGGCGATCTTCGAGCGCTTCCCCGACATGCGTCTCGCGGTCCGCCGCGAAGACCTGGAACCGCAGGGGACGTTCATCATGAACGGCCACGCGGCGCTGCCCGTGTACCTGAAGGCGCCCGTGCCGGCTGCGGCCTGACGCCGCGCTCCGCCCTCGGGCTCTTCCGCTCAGCCGGGAGAGCCCTCTGTTTACCCCCTCACCCCTCAACGTCGTCAAAGGACCCGTCATGGCCTCTCCGTCTACCCTGTCGGCCCCTCCGTCGGCCCAGGCGCTCGATCCTCGGCGCTGGCTGGCGCTCATCCTCCTGTGCACCGCCAACTTCATGGTCATCTTGGACTCGCAGATCGTCATCCTCGCGTTGCCGAAGATGTCGGAGGCGCTGCACCTGTCGCCCGAAGCCGCGCAATGGGTGCTCAGCGCCAACCTGCTCACCTTCGGCGGCCTGCTGCTGCTCGGCGGGCGCGCGGCCGACCTGCTCGGGCGCCGGCGCATGTTCATGCTGGGCACCGCGCTGTTCCTGCTGGTGTCGATCGCCTCCGGGCTCGCGCCGAACGCGGAGGTCCTGATCGCCGCCCGAGCGCTGCACGGAGTGTCCGCCGCGCTGATGGCGCCGACCGCACTGTCCATTCTCACCACGACGTTCCCCGAGGGCTCCGAACGCAACAAGGCGCTGGCGGGCTGGGCGGGCATCGCCGGCATCGGCGCGGTCACCGCACTGCTGATCGGCGGCGCGCTGGCCAACCTCGGCTGGCAGTGGGTGTTCTTCGTGAACGTGCCGGTCGCCCTGCTGATGCTGGTGATCAGCCCGATTCTCCTGCGCGAGAGCCGGGACGCCGGCCTGCCCCGCAAATACGACGTCGCGGGCGCGCTCAGCAGCACCGTCGCCCTGGTCCTCCTGGTGTACGCCGTCGCGATCGCCCCGATGGCGGGCTGGCTCAGCCCGATCACACTGGGCCTGTTCGCCGGCTCGATCCTGCTGTTCGCGGTCTTCGTCGCCATCGAACGCCGGTCGAGCGCCCCCCTGGTGCCGCTGCGCATCTTCCGTAAGCCCAACCTCAACGGCGGCAACCTCGCCATGGTGACCATGGGCATGCTGGCCTTCGGCTTCTCCGTCACGATCTCGCAGTACTCGCAGATCGTGCTCGGGCTCACGCCCTTCGAGTTCGGCGTACGCCAGGCCATCATGCCCGCGATGGCGTTCGTCGGCGCGTACGTGGGGCAGGCGTTCGTGACCCGGCTCGGGTTCCGCCCGGTGGCCGCGGCCTGCCTGGTCATGCTCGGCGCGGGCAGCCTCATCATGGCGCTGACCGCGACCGGTTCGCTCTCCTACGGCGCCACCTTCGTCGCGCTGATCCCCTTCGGCGTGGGCATCGGACTCGGCACCACCGCGGCGTCAGCCGCCGCCCTGTCCGGAGTCGCCGCGTCCGAATCCGGCCTCGCCTCCGGCTTCAACACGGCCGCGCAGCAAGTCGGCGGCGGTCTCGGCGTCGCCGTCGTGCTGACCGTGCTGGCGTCCTACACCGGCTCGGGCACCGGCGGCTTCCAGTCAGCGTTCGTCGCCTGCGTCGTGTTCGCCGTCGTCGGCTTCGTCTTCACGCTCGCGATGATGCGCAGCAAGCAGGCCACCGAGGCGGGGCTGCGGGCCGAACAGCAGCAGCAGACCCCCGTCCTCACCCACTTCTGATCTGCTTCTCCAGCCCCGGCCATCTCCGTCGGCCGGGGCTCATTCGTGGAGGCGGGAGGCTCGGTCCTCCAGATAGCGGCGCTCCGGCAGACTCGTCGCGCGCCGGGCGGCCTCCTCGTACGCCGTCAGCGCCGCCGGCACGTCACCGGCCAGTTCCAGCAGATGTGCGCGTACCGCTTGAAGACGGTGACCACCCGCGACGCGCTCGTCGGAGTCGAGCGTGGCCAGCAGCTCGAGGCCGGCCGCGGGGCCGTCGGCCATCGCCAGGGCGACCGCCTTGTTGAGCCGGACCATGGGGTTGGGCCAGACCTGTTCGAGCAGTTCGTAGAGGACGAGGATCTGGGGCCAGTCGGTGTCCTCGGCGCGCGCCGCCTCGTCGTGGACCGCGGCGATCGCGGCTTGGAGCTGGTAGGGGCCGATGGGCGCCGCGCTGAGGGTCTGCGTGACCAGTGCCGTGCCCTCGGCGATCTGGTCCTGATTCCACTTTGTCCGGTCCTGGTCGGCCAGTGCGATCAGGGTGCCGTCCGGCCCGGTACGCGCGGAGCTGCGCGCGTCGGTGAGCAGCATGAGCGCGAGGAGCCCGGCGACTTCGCCGTCGTCGGGCAGCAGCCGGTGCAGTTCGCGGGTGAGCCGGATGGCTTCGGCGGTCAGGTCGGGCCGGCGCAGGTCGGGGCCGGAGGTGGCGGTGTAGCCCTCGTTGAAGATCAGGTAGAGGACGTGGCGCACCACGCGGAGCCGGTCGTGCAGATCGGGGCCGGTCGGCAGGCGGAAGCTCGCCCCGGCCGCCTTGATCTGCTGCTTGGCCCGGCTGATCCGCTGGCCCATGGTGGCGTCCGGGACCATGAACGCGTGGGCGATCTGGGTGGTGGTGAGGCCGCCGACGGCCCGGAGGGTGAGCGCCATCGCCGACGGCCGGGACAGCGCCGGATGGCAGCAGAGCAGCAGCAGGACGAGGGTGTCGTCGCCGCGGGACTGGTCGTCACCCGGGCCGATGGTGACGAACTCGTCGCGGGGCGTCAACGCGGCTGAGGTCGCCTCGCGATGCTGGCGCGCGGCCTCGCTGCGCTGGAGGTCGGTGAGGCGGCGGCCGGCGACGGTGATCAGCCAGGCCGCCGGAGAGTCGGGTATGCCCTGCTCCGGCCATTGCACCACGGCCGCGAGCAGGGCCTCCTGGACCGCGTCCTCGCACGCGTCGAAGTTGCCGTACCGACGGACGAGTACGCTGAGGACCTGCGGCACGAGTCCGCGCAGCAGGTCCTCCGGGACCATCACCTCTCCATGTCGGACAGATCCGCGAGCGGCCGCAGTTCGACGGTCCCGTACCGGGCGTCGGGCATCCGCGACGCGATCTCGATCGCCCGCTCCTCGCTGGCCACGTCGATGAGGAAGAATCCGGCCAGGTGCTCCTTGACGTCGACGAACGGGCCGTCGGTGACGGTGAGCTGCTCGTCGCGGATACGCAGCGTCTTGGTGGTCGACGGCGCGTCGAGGGCGGCCGACTCGACCAGTTCGCCGGACTGGTGGATCTCCGTCATGAGGGCGGCGAACTCCTTGAGCTTGGTCTCGCGCGCCTCCGGCTCCAGCGGCTCGTGCTGGTGCAGGAACATCGGGTGGACCCAGCTGGCCGGGTTGCTGTGGATCAGGACGACATACTTCATGCTTCACCCCTACGCTCCGGCGCCGGTGTCGGCGCCTCTCATCAAGTAAGTCGGAACAAAGAGGCGGATTTCGACATCCAGCGAGCTGACCCTCCACGGGTCCGGCCACCCGACCGAGGCTAGAGCATCCTCCAGGGGTGGGCAACGGTGCCACGCGGGTCGATGGATCCGCCCGGATGTCGAAATCCGGCGTCCGGCTCCGACTCACTAATGAGGCGGAAAACCGGATCATCGGGCCGAACCAAGGGAAGGTTTCATGCGTCTACCGACTGTCGTCAGCCCCGAGGAGTGGCTGACCGCCCGCAAGGCTCTGCTGGCCGCCGAGACGGCGGCGAACGAGGCCCGGCGGGCCGCGACCGCCGAACGGCAGCAGCTGCCGATGGTGCGGGTCGACAAGAAATACGTCTTCGAGGGCGACCAGGGGACCGTGTCGCTGGCCGACATGTTCGACGGCCGGCGGCAGCTGATCGTCTACCACATGATGTTCGACCCGGCCTGGGACGAGGGCTGCCGGTTCTGCTCGTTCCTCATGGACAACGTCGGTCACCTCGCGCATCTGCACGCGCGGAACACGACGTTCGCCATCGTGTCCCGCGCGCCGCTGGAGAAGTTGCAGCGGCATCGCGAGCGCATGGGCTGGCCGATGCCGTGGTACTCGTCGTTCGGCTCGGACTTCAACTACGACTTCCACGTCACCCTCGACGAGGCGATCGCCCCGGTCGAGTACAACTACAAGGACAAGGCGACGCTGCTCGCCGAGGGCCAGTCCTTCTTCACCGAGGGCGAGCAGGGCGCGGTCAGCGTGTTCCTGCGCGAGGGCGAGGACGTGTTCCACACCTATTCGTCGTACGGGTGGGAGAACGACATCCTGCACAACACGTTCAACTACCTGGACCTGACGCCGCTGGGGCGGCAGATGGACGGCCCGGACAGCGTCGCGGTGCGCTACCACGACCGCTACCCGGCCTGACGGCCGGACAGCGCACGGCGGCCGGTAGGCGTACCGGCCGCCGTCGTCGTGCCGAGCGGTCACGCGTCGAGCATCTCCCGGCGCCAGTCCGTCTTCGGCTCGCGGCGCAGTTCGTGGCGCAGCGCCTCGACGAGCGAGGTGTGCACCGGATTCCAGCCGAGCGCGTGCCGCGTCTTCACCGCCGAGCATTCCTGGTCGAGCCGGAACAGCCCGGCGAAGATCGCGATCTCGGGCGGCGGCTCCTCGTCGAGCGACCACGACATCGTCTTGCCCCCGCCGACCACGTCGGCGATGACGTCGACCTCGATGTTCTCGGAGACGCCGTACCAGTAGGTGCGCGGCGCGGCCTTCTTGGCGATCGCCACGTACAACCAGGCCAGGTCCTCGACGTGGACGGCGCCCCAGCGTACGCCGGGCTCACCGAGGTAGACGCCGGCGCCGACCCGGTCACGCAGCGGGATCCAGCGGTCGCCCACGACGCCGCCGCCGTTGCCGTAGATGAGGCCCGGCCGCACGATGATGCCGCCACCGTCGATGACGCGCCGTTCCACCTTGTCCCGCCAGCCGACGAACGGATGCGGGATCGGGACGGTGTCCTCGGTGGTGTAGCCCTCGCCGGAGACGTCCGAGCCGGAGGTGTAGATCAGCGGTACGCCCGACGCGAGCAGGCCGTCGACCGAGGCGAGATCCTGGTCCTCGTCGAGGATCGCGCCGAGGTTGACGACGAGGTCGAAGCCGCGTGCGGCCTCGGTCAGCGACGCCGGGTCGGTCAGATCCCCGGGCACCGTCGGATAACGGCTGGGGATGGTCTTGCCGCCCGGCCGTTGCAGGCACGTGACCTGGTAACCGGCCTGGAGGAAGGCGCGCGCGGTATGCGTGCCGGCGTACCCGGCGGCGCCGATGACGAGCACCTTCGCCGGCGGCTGCACTCCCTCCCCCACTTGATTGTCGTACTCCGACATGGTTCCCCCTTCTTCACCAGGTGACGGGCAGGCTTTTCAAGGCGTACACGGTGGTGTCGTCGCTGAACTGGAGCTCGGACTCGGGCACCGCCAGGCGTAGCCCCGGGAACCGGTTGAGCAACGCCGGGTACGCCTCCCGCAGCTCCATCCGGGCCAGCGGCGCACCGATGCAGAAGTGCACGCCGTGGCCGAAGGCGAGGTGACCCGACGGCGCCCGGGTGATGTCGAGCCGGTCACCGTCCTGGATGTACTCCGGATCCCGGTTCGCCGCCGCGAGGGCCGGGACGACGAGGTCGCCTTCGCGGAAGGTGTGCTCGCCGATGACGGTGTCGCGGGTGGCCTGACGGACGAAACCCCCGTGCAGCACGCCCAGGTAGCGCAGCAGTTCCTCGACCGCGCCGGGCACGACGTCGGGGTCGTCCCGCATCATGGCCAGCTGGTCGGGATGGCGCAGGAGGGCGAGCGTACCCAGGGACAGCATCTGCGTAGTCGTCTCGTGCCCGGCGATGAGCAGCGCGTTGGCCAGGCCGACGAGTTCGTCGTCGGTGATGTCGTCGGCCTCGCTGCCCGCACCGTGCTCACGGAGGAGCATGCCGAGGATGTCGTCGCTCGGGTTGGCCCGATGGTGGTTGATGAGTTCCCGGGTCACCCAGCCGGCGTCGCCGAGCCGGCGCAGCTCGGCCAGCGGCGACGAGTCGTCCTCGACCCGGGAGGCCTTGCTGCGGAACCGTTCCCGGTCGGCCTCCGGTACGCCGATCAGCTCGCAGATCACCATGACCGGCACGGTCTTGGCGAACATGGTCACGAGGTCGACCGGCGGACCGGCCTTCTCCATGGCGTCCAGGGCGGTGTGGATGATCTCGACGACCCGCGGCCGCAGCCGCTCGACGCGGCGGGTGGTGAACCAGGCGTGCACCATCTTGCGCAGCCGGGTGTGCTCCGGCGGGTCGAGGAAGATCAGGTTGCCGACCTTGCGCCGGCGGCGGATCTTCTCCGGGTCGAATCCGGCGTCGGTCAACGCCGGCGGCGGCGGCACGGTGCCGACGAAGAACCCCTCGGTGTCGGCGAGCTGCGCGCGGACTTCGGCGTACCGGCTGATCAGCGTCGCCTCCTGACCGAAGGCGGTGGTGACCTGCGCGAGTTCGCCCGAGTCGCGGACGCGGGACAGCTCGTCGGAGACGTCCAGCCCGGACCGGGTCCGGGACAGGGCCATCGGGCAGCGGATCGCCGGCTCTGCAGTCGTGTCGGTCATCGCGTCGCCTCAGGACTGGAAGAACTCGGTCATGATCGGCGCGACCCGCTTCTGGTCGTAGAGGTGCCCGACCTCCTCCATCGTGACGAGCTTCGCGTCGGCCAGCTCGTCGACGACCTTCTCCATCGCGTCGAAGATGCCGCGCACGGTCAGCTCGCCCCGGATGATGAGGGTCGGCGCGCTGATCTTCGCCAGTGCCTCGTGCGGGATCTGCGTGTGGTCGCGGCTGATGATCGCGTCGTAGTAGGTCGACGGCGCGTTGGCCAGGAACGCCTGCCACGCCGGATGCTGACGGAAGCCGTCGATCGTCTCGTCGGTGACGAAACCGACGACGTCGCGGCCGAACAACGCCACCGCGCCGTCGTGGTCCCCGGCCTCGTTGAGCCGCCGGATCTCCTCGATCTGCTCCGTGGTGGCCGGACGCGACCAGTACGGGGGCTCGTAGAGGCCGAGCTTCTTCATCGGCACCCCGGCCGCGGCGGCGAGGATGACGATCTGGCCGCCGGTGCAGTTGGCGAACACGTACGGCGTCTGCCCAGTGTCCTTCTCGACCGCCTCGACCACCGCCGCCAGGTCCTCGACCTCGCGCTCGATCACGTAGCCGTCGAGGTCACCCATGCCGCTGTCGCCGCGCCCGCGCCGGTCGCAGTTGTACACGGTGAAGTTCTCGGACATGAGGTTCGCGAACGGGTAGAACATCCCCCGGTCGTTCAGCCCGCCGCCGAGGACGACGACCGGCTCACCCCGGCCCGACTTCTCATAGGCGATGAGCGTGCCGTCGGCCGACCGCACCTGCTGAACCGGCAGATCACGCTCGCCGGCGTAGTCGTCGTCGAGCCCGAGCCCGTCGGGGGCGATTCCGTGCTCATCCTCGGTGTGAATGCGCCGCTCCACCATCGACAGCCTCCCAGAGTGATTGACTAAGATCGCTCCGTCACGCTATCCGGCTCCTCGGTGGGCGCTCATCTCCGTGATTGCGCAGCAAGAAAGGCCGGCGGATGTCCGCCGGCCTTTCCATCATCTTGTACGCCTTATGCTCCGGCCTTCTCCTGCTGGTATCGATGGACGAGCGCCATCGCATGGCCGTGCCCGACCTGGTGGTCGGACTTGAGCCAGTTCACGAGTTCGCCGGTCTTCGTCAAAGGGGAGGTGCCGATGATCTTCATCCACTCGTCGATCGACTTGCCGTACTTCTTCTCGATGGCCGGATAGCTGATCGCCGGGCCTCTTCCGGGACTGGTCACGATTCGCGTGCTCCTTGCGTCGATTGCGATTCACTGGCACGGCCGGTGATCCGGCCCACGGCGCCCGGCCGCTTCAGATAGAGCAGACCGAGCACCGAGCACAGAACGAGCAGATCCACGAACAGAAACGTGGCGCCCACCGGATCCACCGTGTGCTGGTGCGCCGACGCGTCGTAGCGGGCCTGCTCGACGACGGCGGCCGCGGCCGGCGACGGCGGCACGCCGGTGCCGACGCTGAACTGAACCACGTCGAAGGTCTCGCCGCCGTCGGCGAACACGACGTGGAAGGCGACCAGGTAATCCCCGGCGGTGGTGATCGAGACCGGCAGGGTCAGCTCGTTGCCGGCGGCGAGGAGGTCGCCGCCGCCCACGTCGGTTCCGGCGGTGGTGCGTACGGCGACGTGGGAATCGGGGGCCGACGGTGGCGCGTCGAAGCGCAGGGTCACCTGCCGCGGCGCGCTGGCCAGCGCCGCTCCGTCCGGCGGATCGCTCGTCGTCAGGCGCCCCTGCGCGTACGCCGGACCGCCGGCGGCCGCCAGGGCGAGCAGGCCCGCTGACAGCACCACGGCGAAACGGCGTACGCGGTGGGCGAACCTCACGCCGCGCCCACCTCGGCGAGCTGGCGCGGTCGGCGCTTCTCGACGGCGCAGGTGCACGTCATCCGGTCCAGCTCGGCACGGTTGGGCCGGAGGTGGAAGTACATCGCGATGATCATCGGGATGAAGACGACGGAGTTGTAGAACAAGTGCAGCTCGACGCGGGGCAGGACCAGCTGCAGGATGCTGGTCGGCACCTTCTGGCCGAAGAACGGCGTGTGCGTCTGCGCTTGGATGAGCAGCAGGAAGTGCTCGATGTGGTGCCAGAACTGGATCGCCAGCGCGATCGTCCACCAGGTACGCGACCGGCCGGTGAAGCCGGGGCGCAGCAGGAACAGGAAGACGAGCATCACGATCGCGTACCCGTAGTGCAGCCACTCCGAGGTGACCAGCCACGGGAAGTACTGCCCGAGGACACCGCGCGACTGTGGGCGGGGCCAGCCGAGCACCCAGATCTGGTACGCCTGCACGAGATGCTCGGCCCAGTGCGCGAGCACGATCGCCATGAACAGGTTGAGGCCGATCCGGTGATAGCGGCTATTGAGTGTGGCGAGGAATCCACCCGCCGGCGCCGTCTGACTCAGGGCCACGTTCGACATGACGTTCCCTCCCCTTCCACTAGGCCACACGGTGCGGCTGACGATACGCATCGCAATCGGTGTGGTCTTCTTCGTAATTGCGGTCTCCATGGACCACGGCGTACGCCCGGGAAAGGAATGATGCACAGATAAGGAAACACGGTTCGTTGCCCTGGTACCGCCTCGATGCGGTCACCCGAGCCGTGTCGATCGCGCCGCGCCCGTGCGAGGGGCGCCGCGCCGTCGCTTCTTTCAGTCCGCAGTCGCCTATCCGAACTGGACAACCGACCGAGGTGATCACAGTGCTCAGCGAAAAAGACGCGCAGCAGCTCGCCGACATCGAGCACGAGCTGGTCGCCAGTGATCCGCAATTCGTGACCCGAATGCGATCGCGAAAGCATGTCTCGATTCCGGCGGCCGCGCTGGCCGCGGTCTGGGTCGGGACGCTGATCGTGACCGCCCTCTGCGGGTGGATCGCCGTCTTCGTGATGGTCGGCTCACTGGTCATGCTCGAGGTGACGCGACGGCTGTCGTGGCGGTTCGCCAAACCTCACTAGTCGTACGGCCTGGGTCTGGTCGTGGGCGACGACCAGACCCAGGCTCGCGGGATCGCCGGGGTCAGGCCGTCGCGGACGCGGCGCCGGTGATCGAGGTCGTCCGGCCGGATCGCTTGTCCCGCAATGCCTTGATCCACCAGTACGCCCCCCGCAGCAGGCAGACGATGGTGACGGCGAAGAACAAGGTGTAGACGACGTTGAACACCATGAGGATGCCGTAGACGGTGCCGACGCTCGCCCCGAACATGAACTGGTTGCGGAACGGCCCCGGCGTGGTACCCGGGTCGGTGATCATGTAGTTGGTGAAGAGGACGAACGCGACGCCGGTCATGATGCTCAGCGCGCCCCAGATCGCGACGTCCCAGATCGCCCAGCGGAGCACCGCCTGGATGACGAACGAGCCCATCCAGCCCATGATCAGGCCGACCTTCTTCGTCAGCGCCGCGTTGAGGACCGTGCCGGCCGTGACGATGATGATCGGGATCATCACCCGGATCACGTCGGGCACGTTCTCGGTGAAGTGATACGGCGGAGCGACGTTGACCCACGAGAACGCCAGCAGCGTCATCGTGATGCCGAAGTTCGACGGGTTCATGAAGTGCCGCATCCGGCCCTTGATCGGCGCCTGCAGCACGTACTTCTGCCCGATCGCCACCACGACGGCGAACGCGATGGGCCAGAACTTCGTGTTCGCGTACAACAGCATGTTGGCCGCGAGCGAGGTGATGTGCGTGGGCAGCAGGAAGGTGTAGACGCCCCAGAAGCCGTTGCCCGAGTACGCCGGCGCGCGGCGCTGCGCCCAGGCCGCGATGGCCTCGAAGACGAACTCGGCGGTGTAGCCGGTGAGCAGGGCCAGCAGCGGCCAGGTCCACGGCTGTTCGAAGCCGAGGAGGGCGTAGCCGAGGATGTTGAAGACGGACATGGAGATGGCGAAGTTGCGCAGCGCCTTGTAGCGGGGGTCGGTGTTGTCCACCCTGGGCGGGCGTTCGGCCGTCGTACGCCGCTCCCAGCCGGCGGCGGTCGCCGGGGCGGTCGTGACGGTCGGGGTCTTGGTGATGACGGGAGGCGTGCTGATCCGTTCGACGTGGGTCATCGCGCCTGCACCTCCTTGGCCTCGGTGGTCAGCAGGATGTCGTGCCAGCCGGCGGTCAGGTCCAGTGCCTGGACGTGGACCGCGCCGGTGAGGTCGCGCCAGTGGACCTGCGCCGAGACCGGCTTGCCGGCGTTGCCCCCCAGCCCGAAGAACAGGTCGAAGCTGCGCTTGCCGGAGTGGCCGCCGCCGCCGTCGAGTTGGGCCAGATGCTTCTTGCCGTCGGCGGTGGTGACCGTCACGACCGCCCCGTACGCCGGGGTGCCGATCGGACCGCCGGTGGCGGTGACGCCGGCCGACGTTGCCGGCCGGTAGAGCCGCAGCCCGACGTAGTCGTTGTTCCCGATCGGGCCGTCGTTCCGGTAGTAGGACGGCGCGCCCCACTGCCGTGCGACGACGAAGTCCTGACGGCCGTCGCCGTCCGCGTCGCCGACGGCGACGCCCCGGCTCGGGGTGCTGTCGGTGAACCCGAGATCGGCGCTCAGATTGACGAAGCGCTCGTCGTCGGTCTCCTTGACCCAGAAGCCGAACGGCTGCGAGCCCGCGATGTCGTCACCGGGTTCGGCCTTCGGCCACATCTGCGGCTGCTGGAGCATGAGGTCGTTGGCGGCGGCCAGTTCCTGCAGCCAGTTGAATCGGTTGATCTTGCCCTTGACGAAGCCGGCGGCCTGCACGACGGCCAGCTGCCCGCTGTTGTCGAAGTCGGCCATCTTCGCGTCCCAGCCCCAGCCGATCCAGGCCATGTTCATCGCGGCGGCCTTGTTCTCGAACGGCGCGTCGCCATCGGCCATCATGGCCTTGGCGTCGGCCGGGCTGGTGGCGGTGTTGCACCAGACCATGTTGCTTTCCTCGAGGCCCCAGCTCGTCGTGATGTTGCTGACGAACATGTCGAACCGGCCGGTCGACATCAGGTCGCCGAACTCGATGCTCATGCCCTTGAACGAGTCGTGCCCGACCACCAGCGACTTGGGATCGAACGGTCCCCGGGTGCCCTGGTCGAGGGAGAACTTGATCTGCCCCGGCGTGGACACGTTGTGGAAGAACCGGTCGTTGCCGAAGTCGTTGGCGAGGTAGAGCTCGGGCAGCAGGTCGCCGTCGAGGTCGCCGGAGCCCGCGCCGAGCGTCCAGCCCGTGGCGTACTTGGGCGCGATGGCGTACTGCTCCTCGTAGACGACCGCCTTGTCGGTGGCCGACTTCCAGTGCAGGACGTGGGCTCCGCCGGCGTTCTTCGCCGACGACATCGAGTCGTTCATCTGGACGGTCGGCTGGCCTTGCGGGTTGAGGACCTCCGTGTCCGGGAAGTAGTTGAACACGCCGATGTCGGGCTTGCCGTCACCGTCGAAGTCGGCGACCGCCACGGCGTTGGTGTTCCAGGCCGGGCCGTGGTACCGCCCGTCGGGGGCGGTCGCCTGCCAGATCAGCTCGGTCGGGGTGAAGTTCGACAGGGCGAGCGTGGCGGACGCGTGGTTGTTGAGGAACACCACCGGCGTACGCCCCCAGTAGTAGACGAGCAGGTCGGTCCAGCCGTCGAGGTTGAAGTCGCCGGGCGTGCAGCCCATCGGCGCCATGGTGTCGCTCATCGGCAACGGCGCCGGGTTGAGCACGAACGGCGCGTAGCTGCCCGTACCCGGGGCCGGGGTGACGACCGCCGAATCGCTGCGGGTGTCCACGAGGCACAGGTCGTTGGCGACGTTCTGGCCGTCGAGATCGTTGATCGCCACCGCCGCGCCGACCGAGGAGATCCAGGAGCGGATGTGCTCGTACGCCGGATTCACCTGGCGTACCTCCCGCATCGGCAGGCCGGGCGGCAGGGCGATGGTCATGTTCGTGAAGTGGAACCGCGACGCGAGCGAGGCTCGTTCCGCGGCCGAGGCCTCCGGTAGCTGCGCGACGCCGAACAGCGTGGCGACCACGACCAGCACGACCGTGGCTGGCAGGAGTCGGCGGAGTGCGCCTGGTTTCGATGTCATAGGTTCCCCTCGATCGAGGCACGTCTCATCGTCCGACGACCGGAGCGGGTCGCCGGAGAACGAGGAATGCGGTGGGCCGTCGACCCATAAGCGGTGGCTCGCTTATCGGGTGCTGTCGATCTCGACTCTCGATATCGTGGCGGCCGTCGAGCGGAAAAGTCTTCTCAATTCGTGCGCTGCGCCCGAGGTCGGCGGGCCTCGGCAATTTCGGAGTACCCCGATGGACGGGTCTCAGGCGGCGTCCCGCTCGGCCCGAGCGCCCAGATAATGCGTGTACGCCATCCGCCGCATGACGGCGAACGCCACCTCGAAGAGGACCACCTGCGCGACGACGGCGGCCGCGCCGGCGGCGGTCGTCTGAGCGTCGATCTCCCGGGTCGCCAGCCGTTCGGCGGCTTCGACGTAGGGGCGCAGGACGTCGGGGGTGTCGGCGACGCCGAGGCCGGCCAACGCGCTCAGCACGGCGACCAGGTTCTCGCGTTCGGGCGTATCGGGCTGGACGTCCCAGCCGATCTCGTCGAGGAACCGGTCGACCCGTTCGGCCGCGTCGAGCCGCGCCTTCGCGTCGGTGGACAGCACGGGGTGCTCCGGCATGAGCGCCCGGTTCACCACCTGCGCCAGACCGTGCGGCGAGAGGCAGTTGCTGTCGATCGCGGCGAGCACCTCGCGGACCGAGGCCAGGCTCATCATGCCGATGCCCGTGAGCAGCCGGATCAACCGCAGCCGGCTCAGGTGCGTCTCGTCGTACTCGGCTTGATTGCGAGCGGTCAGCGCACCCGGCGGCAACAGCTGCTCGCGAAGATAGAACTTGATCGTCGGGACCGAGACGCCGCTGCGGCGGCTGAGACTGGAGATCTTCATCGGACGGTCCCGGACCCCGGATTGACCATTCTCATGTTGTCCCAACCAATCGAAAGACCGCAGGATGGACCGCGGGCAAGTCGCGAAGTGTTTCGGCCTGGCCGGACGGCGCCGTCGCCGACAGTCGATATAGCTATATCACAATCTTTCGACGCATACCACGGATGATGGGGAGCAAGTCCCGCAATCTGGAAGAAAGCTGACAGCTCCGGCTGCGTGATCATCGCGTCAGCCAGGTCGTTTGAACGGACATTTCGCCGCGCGAACCAGCATGGCTGACGCAACGATCATGCCCCAGGGGGCGCGACGATCACGCTTCGACAATAGACGGCAGCACTATTCGAATGCGCTCTCGAATAGCTCTCCGCAACGCATTGCAG
Organism: Hamadaea sp.; assembly: GCA_013361475.1. Classification (GTDB taxonomy): domain Bacteria; phylum Actinomycetota; class Actinomycetes; order Mycobacteriales; family Micromonosporaceae; genus Hamadaea. Next base: position 21,622 of record JABFYB010000420.1, on the reverse strand, counting down.
AAGATGCGGGGCGTATCCGGTCCCGCGCACGATGTCGCTACGCATGCCTATCCCGCGAAGGAGGCGACATCGTGCCACCCGCTCCCCCCGGACCCGACGAGGCCAGGACGATGACCCTGGAGGCGTTCGCCGACACGATCCTGCCCGGCGAGAAACGCCACCCGGACGACCTGGCGATCGCCGGGGTGTCCGAAGGCGGCGGAGCCGTCGCCGCCGGCGCCGTCGAGCTGCTCGAGCACCCCTCCGGCGGGTTCGCCGACTCGCTGGGTTCGCTCATGTTCATGCTGAACCTGCACGCCGGGCAGTACGCGGCCGAGCAGGCGCTGCAGCTGGACCCGATCCTGCCCGCCTTCGTAGCGCTGCCCTACGAGCATCGGGCCGCCCTGGTCACCCGGCTCACCGCGCCCGGCCACGCCGAGAAGGCGATGTGGGTGGGCCTGGCGATGTTCGCCACCATGGCGTTCGACGCGGCGGCCCACCTCACCACGACCGACGCCCTCGCCGCCGGGCATCCCGGCCTGACCCTCATGGGGTACGCCGCGCCGGAGGCCGACGGGGTGTGGCGGTTCCCCCAGTTCTCCTACGGGCGGCAGCTGGCCAAGCCGCACCCGAACACCACCTCCACCGGGAGTCCAGCATGAGCACAGCGAAACCGGAGAGCACCGACGTCGTCGTGATCGGCAGCGGGTTCGGCGGCGCGATCGCGGCGTACCACCTCGCCGCCGGGGGCGCCCGCGTCGTCGTCCTGGAACGCGGCCCTTGGCTGACCGCCGACGAGTTCGATCACGACTTCATGCTGGGCAAGTCGTTCACCCGGGTCTTCGACTTCACCGTCGGCGACGGCATGAGCGTGCTGGCCGGCAACTGTGTCGGCGGCGGCAGCGTCGTCTACTTCGCGACCATGCCGCGGGCGCCGGAGTTCGTGTTCGAGCGGCGGGGCGGGCTGGGCCGCCGGATGTGGCCGGCCGCGATCACCCGGGCCGCCCTGGACCCGTGGTACGACCGGGTGAGCCAGGCGCTGCCCGTCACCCAGCAGAGCTGGGACAAGGTCCCGTACGGCGGTGGCCTCTGGGGGGCCGCGTGCGACCACGCCGGGCGTACGGCCAACGCCGCGCCGAGCGCCGTCGACGTGTCGATGTGCACGAACTGCAACTGGATGTACGCCGGCTGCAAGTTCGACGCCAAGCGGTCGCTGCTGCTGAACTATCTGCCCGGCGCGCTGGAGCACGGTGCGCAGATCCGGCCGCTGCACGAGGTGCAGCACCTGACCCGCAACGACGACGGCAGTTACCGCGTGCACTACCGGATCGTCGACGAGGAGGACTACCGGGTCCTCCACGACAGCGGCGAGATCGACGCGAAGATCGTCGTGCTGGCGGCGGGCACCGCGGCCACGCCGGTGATCCTGCAACGGTCGGAGGCCACCCTCGGCACGATGCCGCACGCGGTCGGCCGCTACTTCTCCGGCAACGGCGAACGCCTGAACACCGTCCTGTTCGACGAGGACAAGATCCGGGACGTCCTGGGTCTCACTCGGGCGGACGGGATTCCCTACGAGGGCTACCAGATCGGCCGGGGTCCGGTGGTGGCGTGCTGGGACAAGCTCGACGGCAGCCTGCCGGAGTTCGAGCGGTACTCGCTGGAGCAGCTGTACTTCCCACCCGGCCTGGGCACGATCCTGGCGCAGGTGCCGGGCGAGCCGTCGCCGAGCTGGTTCGGGGTGGCGAAGAAGGAGATGCTGCGGAGCTGGAAGTCGTGGCTGACGATCTTCACGATGTCCGAGGACGACAACGAGGGAGTCTTCGGACCGCCCCCGGAGACCGGCGCGGCCACCCGGTTCTCGCAGCAGATGCTGGGCCACAACACGTTGCAGTACAAGCCGACCGCCAACACCCGGCGGGGCTGGGAGCTGTCCGACGCGGACGTGAAGGACATCGTCGAACGCGACGGGCTCGGCCGGGCCGCGCCGTGGACGAACGACCTCGTCGGGGCGTACACGGTGCATCCGCTGGCGTCCTGCCGCATCGGTGACGATCCGGCGACCTCCGCCCTGGACGACCGCCACGAGCTGCGCGGGCATCCCGGGATCTTCGTCACCGACGGCTCGGCGGTGCCGGGCGCGCTGACGGTGAACCCCGCGCTGACCATCTCCGCGCTCGCCGAACGCGCCATGCCGGGAATCGTCCGGGCGGCGCAGGAACGCGGGGTCGCGGTCACCTACGTCGGCGGACTGCCGACCGGTGTGCGTACCAGCAGCAAGCCGATGACGGTCTCCGCGTAATCGAGTGTCCACAAAGGGGGAGGCGGTCCGATCGGACCGCCTCCCCCTTTCGTCTCGTGGTCAGTCGCGCTGGCAGTTGTGGTAGACCGCGAGCTTCCAGTCGCCGCCCTGCTTGACGAGGATCCACGAGGCGCGAATGGCCCGCTCGGCGGACACCTGGGTCTCGCCCGGCGCCAGGACGCCGCCCTCGGTCAGCAGCGCCACGGCGCCGCCGGCCAGCGGCTTGATCTCCAGGGGCTGGCCGGTGACGCGGGTGCCGGCGAACCGGCCCGCGTACTCGCCCGCCATGTACTCCTGGATGGCCTCCTTGCCCTTCTGGTAGACGCCGGGCAGCATCATCGTGCCGTCGTCGGTGAACAGGTCCGCGAAGGCCGCGGCGTCCTGGGCCGCCCAGGCCGCGATCAGCTTGGCGGGCACGGCCGCGATGGCCATCTGGTCCTGGGCCGAGGGCGGCGCGGCGGGAGTGGTGGTTGCGGTCATCGGTGCTCACTTTCTCGAGGAGATCGGGCTATCTACCATCGTTCATTCCTGCAGGTAGAAGCGCATCTCTGAGACTGCGGCACTCACTCGTCGTCGTGGTCGCCCCGCGCGCGGATCCGGTGGTACGCCGAAAGAGCCGTGTATCCCGTCCCCCCGGCCGCTTCCGCCGCCGCGTAAAGGGCCGAGTTGGCCGCTCGCATACGCGCGACGAGGTCCCATTCTCCGGCGGGCGCCGTGCGCTGGATTCCGAACAGGACAGTCAACGGGTCGGCCGCCGCCTTGGGCACATTCGGCGCCGCTATCCGCGCACTCGGAATGGGGATGAACAGAATGCTGCCGCCCGGCCCGAGCAGTTCCGGCGTGAGCCCGGCGAGGACGTCGCCCGCGATCGCCTCGACAGCGTCGCCGGGCAGCATCACGTTGCACCGGGGATGTGGATCGGCCTGCCAGGAGCCAGTCGCCCGCAGCTGCGCCGTCAGCGGCGCTAGGCGGCCGAGGAAGTCCCGCAGGCCGAGGGTCTGGATCGCCTCTATGCCCTGCAGGCGCAGGTCGCGCAGCAGCGCCTCGTCGTCCGGCTCGTCGGCCGCGGACGACGCCGTGAACGTGGCGGCCGTTTCCAGGAAGAAACTCAGCCGCCCGGTCGCGTCGAACACGATCTGACCGAGAACGTGGGCGAACCGGCCTTCAGCGGCCAGCCGCCGCTGGTCGGCGACGAAAGCGGCCAGGTCGGCGTACCGGAGCAGGTAGCGCCGGGCGCTGGCGGGCGCTGCGGTCAGGCGCAATGTCGCGCGCGCGATGATGCCGTGTTCGCCCTGCGTCCCGCGTACGCGGTCGAACAGCTCCCGGTCGCGGTCGGGCGAGCAGGTGACGAGGTCCCCGCTCGGGGTGATCACGTCGAGGTCGAGCACGTTGTCGCTGACACTGCCGTGGTGGTGGCTGGCGCCGCCCACGCCGCCGGCGGAGATCGTTCCGCCGACGGTGAGTTCGAGGAAGTCGGGCAACACGGGTGGCACCAGTCCGGCGGGCAGTGTGGCGTCGAGGACTGCGCCCCATCGGGCGCCCGCGCCGACCGAGATCCGGTCCGATCCGGGTACGCCGACGTCGGCCGACGCGGTCAGGTCCACCACGACGCCCCGGCCGGTCTGCGCCTGCCCGTCGACGGCGTGCCCGGCTCCCCGGGGTACGACCGGGATCCCCAATCGCGCCCCGAACCTGACCGCCGTCGCGATGTCGGCGGGCGTACGCGGCCGGAGCACGGCCGACGGCACCCGGCGTACGCGATTGCCGAAGTCCCCGGCGACCGAGGCGACGTCGACCGCCCCGGTCCGCAGGGCGTCACCGAGCTGGGCCACCTCGGTCGGCGGCACCACCTCGGACAGCCTCGATCCCGGCGCCGCCGTGTGGGAGGCGCCGGGATCCAGGCCGGTCATGTGTCGAACCCGTACGCGCCCAGCAGCCGGGCGTCCTCGAACTTCGGCGGGGTCGCCGCCCGGTCGCCGAACGCGCGCTGGAACTCCCGGAAGGCGGCCGACTCGGCGAGCGGGTTGGCCTCGTCCGTGACGGTTCCCACGTGGACGAAGGTCACGCCGTCGGCGAGCCGGAACGAGGCGTACCGCAGCCCGTCGGGGCTCGCCCCGGCCAGTTCCGCGAACACGTCCTCGATGAGGCGCTGGTTCTCGTCCGCGGTCTCGGGACGCATCTGGTAGCTGACGACGAACGACTTGCCCACTGTGGACTCCTTGCCGGTCGAACGATGACGGACGCGCTCAGCCGGCCTTGGCCGGCTCGGTGCCTCAGCCGGCCTCGGTGGCCAGCTGAGCGGGCTGGGCCGGACCTTGGCCCTGCTCCTGACCCTGCGGCGCGGTGGCGATGCCCTTCTCCATGACGAGCGCCACGAGCAGACCACACACGACGAGCAGGATCGCGCCGATGCGGAACGACAGCGCGAACCCGTCGGCCATGGCCGACGCCGCGCTGCTGCCCGCCGCGGTCTGGTCGGCGGCGTACCGGACGGCGAGCGTGACCAGCGTGGCCAGGCCGAGCGCGCTGCCGACCTGCTGCATGGTGGTCTGCACGCCGGACGCGAGCCCGGAGTCCTGGCCGGTGACGTTGTGCAGCGCGGCGTTGGTCATCGCGGGCATGGTCGCGCCGGAGAACACGCCGAACAGCAGCAGGCCCGGCAGGATGCCGCCCCAGTACGCCGTGTCCGGGCCGAGCATGCTCGCGAGGAACAGGCCGACCCCCGAGACCAGGAAGCCGACGGTGCCGACCGCCTTGACCCCGACCTTGGGCGTCAGCCCGGTCGAGATGCCGATGCCCATGCCGATGCCGATGCCCAGCGGCAGGTAGGACAGCCCGCTCTGCATCGGCGAGAAGTGCAGCACCTGCTGCTCGAACAGGGTCAGCATGAACGTGTACGGGATGAACGCCGCCATGAACAGCAGCGCCACCACGTTGGCGACGGTCCGGGTGCGGTTGGCGAAGAACTGCAGCGGGATCAGCGGAGCCTTCGAGCGGCTCTCGACGATCGCCGTCACCACGAGCAGCAGAACGCCCGCGATGAGCGGGATCGCCACCTGCGCGTCGCTCCACGACCGCTGGGCCGCCTGCAGCAGACCGTAGACGATGGCGATCAGGCCGGCCGTCGCGGTGACCGCACCGGTGAAGTCCACGTGCTGGCCCTTCTCGCGGACCATCCGGCTCTCCGACACCAGCCGGGGCAGGATCGCGAGGACGACGATCGCGATCGGGACGTTGATGTAGAAGATCCAGCGCCACTCCACCCAGGTGGTGAGCACGCCGGAGATGATGTAGCCGAGGATGCCGCCGATGCCGGTCAGCCCGCCCCAGATGCCCAGCGCCTTGGTGCGCTCGACCGGATCGGTGAACAGCAGGGCGATCAGGCCGAGCGCGGCGGGTGCGGCGAGCGCCTCGCCGAGACCCTGACCGAACCGGCCGGCGACCAGTACGCCGGGCGCCATCGCGGTGCCGCAGACCGCCGAGGCCGTCGCGAAGAGGACGACTCCGATGACGAGCAGGCGACGGCGGCCGAACAGGTCGGCCAGCCGCCCGCCGAGCATGAGGAAGCCGCCGGCCATCAGCACGTACGCGCTGACCACCCAGGCCAGGCCGGACTGGGTGAAGCCGAGCCGGTCCTCGATCTTCGGCAGGGCGACATTGACGATCGTGATGTCCAACACCAGCATGAACTGGAGCAGACCGAGCAGGCCGAGGGCCTTCCAGCGCCGCGGATCGGCCGGCTGAGCTGCGTCGTGCACCGAGCTAGCGCTCGAACTTGCCGTGGTCACGTCTACTCCTCGAGGTGAGCTGCCTGAACGGAACCTTCATCTGGGTAGTCGGAACCGCGGCCCGGATTTCGACATGCCGGGGAGGGCCAGCCCGAGCCGCCGGGAGTGCGGTCCGTCGCGGCGCACTCCCGGCAGGCCTGCTACGAGCGTGGACTGTTCTGGTACGCCGCCAGCCGCCACTCGGCCTCGTCGCGTACGGCGATCCAGCTGCCCCGGATGGCGAGGTCGCCCTTGACCTCGATGTCGCCGGGGCCGACGATGCCGCCTTCGGTCAGCAGCAGCGCCACGTCGCCGCACAGGAACTTCAACTGCAGCGGCTGCCCGGTGACCTGGCTCCCGCGCAGCGGCCCGTCGAACGCCGCCGTCATGTACGCCCGGATCTCCTCCCGGCCCGAGCAGTACACCCCGGGCAGGATCATGGTGCCGTCCGGGACGAACAGGTCGGCGAAGGCGTCGGCGTCGTGCCGGCACCAGGCGGCGATGGTTCGCTGGGCCAGCCCGGCGACGGCGGCGCGGTCGGTGTTGGCCATCATCGGCCTCCCTGTCCGGTTCAGCCCCGCAGGGTTTCGAGGATGTGGTCGGACAGCGCCGCGACGGTCGGCTTGGCCCACAGGATCGTCGGCGGCAGGTCCAGCCCGTAGCGGCGCTGGAGGCGTACGCGCAAGGCGACGGTCATGACGGAGTCCACGCCGAGTTCGACGAGGGGTCGTTTGATCTCGACATCCGCCGGATCCAGGTTCAGCTCGGCCGCCACCTGCTCGCGTACGTCGAGGAGGATCTTCTGCTGGGCCTCCTCGGCGCTGAGGGCGGTGAAGTCGACGCTGAAGCCCTGACCGGACGCCGTGCCGGTGCTCTCCTCGCTGACCACCAGGTCCCGGAACATCGGCGGGCGGGAGTTGGCCGGGGTCGGCAGCACCCGCAGGATCGCCTGGTAACCGGCGGCGAACCGGTCGCCGAACGACCACGCCTGGAACGCCTCGGCGGCGGTGACCGCCGCGAGACCGCGCGAGTTGCCCTCCAGCATCGTGGTGCCGATGTCGGCGGACAGGCCGATGCCCTCCCACGCGGTCCAGCCGAGGCTGCGCGTCTCGGTGTGCCCGGTGGAGTTCCGATATGCCGCGAGCGTGTCCATGAACGAGTTCGCGGCCGCGTAGCTCGTCTGGCCGGTGAGCCGGGCGAACTGGCCACAGGAGGAGAACAGCACGAAGAAGTCGAGGCTGCCGGGCGGGAAGAGGTGGTGCAGGATCATCGCGCCCTTGGCCTTCGGCGCGAGCACCTCCCGTAGTCCGGCGGCGTCCACCTTGTCCACGAGGGCGTCGTTGACGACTCCGGCGGCGTGGACGATGCCCCGGATCGGCGGCAGGCCCAGCTTTCCAGGGGTCAGCGTCTCGGCGACCGCGTCGGCGTCGGTGATGTCGAGAGCGGCGACGGCCACCGTCACCCCGAGCGCCTCCAGCGCGAGGACTCCGTCGATCTGGCGGCGGACCACCGGATCGGTCGTGGTCCCCCACGCCGTACGCGGCGGCAGCCCACGCCGGCTGGTCAGCAGCAGCCGCCGGGCGCCCTGGTCGACCAGCCAGCGGGCGACTTCCAGGCCCAGCGCTCCGAGGCCGCCGGTGATGAGCACCGTGCCGGACGGCGAGCACTGCAACGGCGTGCCGTCGGCGCTGCGCTCGATGCGGGTCAGGCGCGGCGCCTGGACGACTCCGTCGCGGGTCAGCGAGACGATGTCCTCCTTGCCCGCCGACTCCCGGAGCAATCCGAGCAGTCCGGTGATGGCACGCGGGTCGAGGTCGTCGACGTCGGCCGTGCCACCCCACAGCTCGGGGTGCTCACCGGCGATGATCCGCGACACGCCCCAGACCGAGCCGTGCGCGACGGCCCGCTCGTGCGACGCCGAGCGTACGCCTCGGGTCACGGCCCAGACACGTTGCGGCGCAACGCTTCCGGCCGAATCGTCGCGGATGGCGACGAGGCGCTGGACGGTGCGGACCAGGGTCCAGGCGGACCGCTCGGCGGCCTGCTCCAGCGGTTCGCCCGGCCGGGCCACCGGCGGAATCGCGAGGACCGCCCCGCGCCGGGTCAGCAGGTCGGCGGTGAGCGCCTCGGGGTCGGAGCCGAGCTGCACGCACGGTACGCCGGACGCCTCGAACTGCTGCGCCAGCACCGCCGCGACCTGAGCGTCGCCGAGGAGGACGACCTGCTGCAGCTCGGCGCTCTGCAACTCCGCCGATTCGCTGCGCTCGCCGCCGGGCAGCGTACGCCAGTCGATCTCGTGCACGAGTTCACGCGGCAGGACGGCGCTGCCCAGGTGCTCGACCGCGGCGAACCGCAGCCCGACGCAGGTGGCGATGATCTCGCCGTCGAGCCCGGAGACCCAGACGTCCACGGTGTCGTGGGGCGAACGCGGGGAACGCTTGCTGTGCACGACGATCTGGGCCGGCGGCTCCCCGCTGAACGCGACGCGTTCGATGGACTTGGACATCCACAGGGTGGTGGCGTCGCCGGGGGCGACCACGACCGCGCTGATCGTCAACGCGCCGTCGATCAGGTGCGCCCAGCTCGTCGCCCTGGTCGCGGGGGGCGGCACGATGTCGAGGATGGCGAGCTGCTCCTCGTCGTCGCGCTTGAACTCGACGAGGTCCCAGGGGAAGGCGTACCCGCCGACGCCCATGCGCTCGAACATCTCGGCGACCCGCGACGGAGAACCCTCGCCGAGGCGAGCACGCAGCCCGTCGACGTCGATGCGACCCGACGGCAGCGGTACGCCGACGTCGATGGTGGCGGTGGTGTGGGTGAGCCACTCGTCGTCGGAGTCGGACATCTCGGCGGCCACCCGGGTGGACAGCGCCAGGTTCCGGCCTTCGCGGACGATCTGCACGACGCGCGGCGGTTCGACGGCCAGCGGCGTACGCAGCACGATGTCGCTCAGCGAGGCGCTGCTGCTGTCCCCGGCGGCCTCGGCGAACGTGTTGAGGATGGACGCGGCCGGCGTCACCTCGACTCCCACCAGCCCGTGGAACAGCGGGTACGGGCGGCTGGCCACGTCGAGGTAGGTCTGCCAGACCTGCCGGGACGGCGAGCCGCTGACCGTCATCCGCCCGCCGAGCAGACTGTGCCGGGCCGGGTCGTGGCCGCCGCCGAGGGCGCTGGCCGGCGTCTCGGGGAAGATCCAATAAGGACGGTGCTGCCACACCGCGCCCGGCATCGGCAGCAGCTCGCCGGCCGGATACTGCCGGGACCAGTCGACCTCGGCGCCGGCGCAGTAGATCTTCGCGAGGTTGGTCAGCAGGGTGTCGAGTTCGTCGGCGTTACGGGTGAGCGTGCCGACCACGGTGACGTCGTCGGAGTCGAGATGGCGGGCCGTCTCGCCGATCGAGTGGGCCACCACCCGATGCGAGGAGACCTCGACGAACAGCCGGTGGCCGTCGGCGATGGCCGCCTCCACGGCTTCGGCGAACCGGACCGGGTTGCGCAGGTTCGTCGCCCAGTAGTCGCTGTCGCGGGCCGCGGTCGACCGCGGATCGGCGAGCGCCGTCGAGTAGAGCGGCAGTGTGGCCGGGCGCGGCGTCAGGTCGGCCGCCGCCGCGGCGACGTCGGACACCACGTGGTCGACGTGCCGGCTGTGGAAGGCGATCTCGGTGTCGACCATCCACATGGCGACGCCGTCCTCGCGCCACTTGGCGACCAGTTCCTCGATCGCGGCCTTGTCCCCGGAGATCACCGTCGACGACGGGCTCGCCGAGATGGCGGCCTCGACGTCGGCCCGCCCGGCGAGCCGCTGACTCGTCTCGGCGAACGGCAGCCCGGCCATGGCCATGCGGCCCATGCCCTCCAGCCGCTGCAGAGCGGCTGCGCGACGGCAGGCGAAGCGGGCCGCGTCGAGCAGGTCCAGCGATCCGGCCACGACGGCGGCCGCGATCTCGCCGACCGAGTGCCCGATGACGGCGGCCGGCTCCAGGCCCTTCTCCCGCCACACGTCGGCCAGGGCCACCTGCATCGCGAAGGTCAGCGCCTGAACGTGGGCGGCCGTCCACGGACCACCGGCCTCGATCGCCTCGCGCGGCGTCCAGCCGAGTTCGGCGCCGAACACGCCGGCCAGCCGGTCGATCATCGCGGCGAACGCCGGTTCCTGGGTCAGCAGCTGCCGGCCCATGCCCGACCACTGGGCGCCGTGGCCCGAGAAGACCCACACCACGCCGGTGTCACCGGAGACGACCCGGCCCTTGGCGGTGCCCGGCAGGGATACGCCGTCCGCCACGGCCCGCATCCGCTCGCCGAGTTCCGTGGCGGACCGGGCCACCACGGCGGCCCGCTGCGGCAGGTGCGACCGCCGCTGGGTGAGGGTGTGCCCAGCGGACGCCACCGCGGTCTGCGGGTGCTCGCCGACCCAGGTCGCCACCGCGTCGGCCAGGGCGAGCGTGCCCGCCTCGGACATCGCCGAGACCGGGAAGACGCCGGGCCGGCCGGTGTCGGCCGCGACCTCCGTGACGATCGGCGCCGGGCCCTCCTCGAGGATCAGGTGCGCGATGGTGCCGCCGACGCCGTAGCTGGAGACGCCGGCTCGACGCGTACGCCCTTCGGCGGCCGGCCAGGTGGTCCCCGGTTCGACCAGTCGCAGCCGGGCACCCGCCCAGTCGACGGCCGGATTCGGTTCGCTGTGCAGACTCGGCGGCAGCTGTTCGTGCCGCAACGCCAGCACCGTCTTGATGACGCCGGCGATGCCGGACCCGCCCTCGACGTGGCCGATGTTGGGCTTGACCGAGCCGATCAGGCAGGCGTCGCCCGGCGTACGCACCGCGCCGAAGACCTGCGCGAGCGCCTCGATCTCCTTGCCGTCGCCGGTCGGCGTACCGGTGCCGTGTGCCTCGACGTAGTCCACAGTGGCCGGATCGATCCCGGCCCGGTCATACACAGTACGCAGCATGTGCGCCTGGGCGTCGGCGTTCGGCGCCATCATCCCGTCGGACCGGCCGTCCTGGAACACCCCGGTGCCCCGGATCACCGCCTGGATCGGGTCCTGGTCGCGTACCGCGTCGGAGAGACGCTTGAGCACGACGACGCCGGCGCCCTCGCCGCGGCCGTAACCGTTGGCCTCGGCGTCGAATGCCTTGCTCCGCCCGTCGGGCGCGAGCGCGCCGGTGGCCTCGAGCGCGACGTTGAGGGCGGGCGTGGCCATCAGGTTGAGGCCGCCGACGATCGCGACCGGCGTCTCGCCGTCGCGCAGACTCTGCACCGCCAGGTGCAGGGCGGTCAGCGAGCCCGCGCAGGCGGTGTCGACCGCGAGGCTGGGGCCGTGCAGGTCGAGGAAGTAGGAGACGCGGTTGGCGATGCCGTAGTAGGTCGTGCCGTTGACGGCGTAGGCGCCGGTCGTGGGCATGTCCTCCAGCAGCCGCCGGCCGTAGTCGTTGGAGTTCGCGGCGATGAACACGCCCGCGTCGGTGCCCCGCAACGACATGGGCGCGATGCCGGCGTCGACCAGCGCCTCCCACGACATCTCCAGCATGAACCGCTGCTGGGGGTCGAGATAGTCGGCCTCCCGCGGCGAGATGCCGAAGAAGTCGGCGTCGAATCCCTCGATGTCGTCGAGGAACGAGCCGAGCAGGGTGGTCTCGCGCATGATGGCGGTCGCCTGCGGGCTGGTGGCCGCATAGGGCTTCCACCGCTTCTCCGGCATCTCCCGGACCGAGCTCCGGCCCGCGGCGAGAAACTCCCAGAACTTCTCGGGAGAGTTCAAGTCCGGGGCGAACCGGCAACTCATTCCGACAATGGCGATGGCCTCGTTGGATGCCGCATTCTCGTTCAAGTCCTCGCTCCTTCTCAGGTCCGCTGAGTTCTCGGCGCGCGGGCATGGACGGCACGACCGCACTCCAGCAGGTTGGCGCGTTCCCGCCGGTGCGGGCATCTCTCAACGTGTCGTATCCGTCCGGGGCGGCTCCGTGGGAGCGCCGCCGAATGGATAGCGGCGAGGATGACTGCCGTACGCCGAAACGAACATTCCCAGCGAGTTCCGAGCACGATTCGGCACACCGCATCCTGGAAGATGCCGGGCGCATTCAAATACGTCGACAATCCCCTCGTGGCCGTGCTTCGCCACGCCTTTGTCTTTCCGCCGGCGACCTCGGGCGCCCGCCGGGCTCTCGCGGTCACCGAGACGTCAGGAGCGCTCCATGCCCGACCCAACGGTCACGCCCACCAGTCACGCGATAGCGCCCTGGCCCGCCGAGGCCGCCGCTCGATATGTCGCGAAGGGGTATTGGGAGGGCCGTTCGCTCGGCTCTCACCTCGCCGACACCGCCCGGCGTACGCCGGACGCGGTCTGCCTCGTCGACGGCTCGGTCCGGCTGACCTTCCGCGAGCTGCTGTCGCGCGCCGACGGCGCCGCCGAGCGGCTGCGGGCGCTCGGCGTACGCCCCGACGACCGGATCCTGATCCAGTTGCCGAACTGCTGGGAGTTCGTGGTCTTCACGGTGGCCTGTTTCCGGCTCGGCGCATTGCCGGTGTGGGCGTTGACCGAGCATCGGGAGCACGAGATCTCCGGGCTCCTCGCGCATACCGAAGCCCGTGCCGTCGTCGTGCCGGACACGCACCGGGGATTCGACCATCAGGCGCTGGCGGCCAAGGCCGTCGCCGCCGCCCGGACGGCGCAGCACGTCATCGTCGCCGGCGATGACGTCTGGCCGGGGCACCTGAGTCTGCGGGAGCTGATCGCCGAGGCCGACGACCCCGGCGTCGGGGAGCGATTCGACGCGGCCCCACCCGGCGGCGACGCCGTGGTCACCCTGTTGCTGTCCGGGGGGACGACGGGTCTGCCGAAGTTGATCCCCCGGACCAACGACGACCTGTGCTACCTGATGAAGCGGGCGGCCGAGATCTGCCGCTTCGGGCCCGACACCGTCTACCTGGCGGTGCTGCCGGTGGGCCACGGATTCGTCAACACCGGGCCGGGCATCCTGGGCGCGCTGCTGAGCGGCGGCCGGGTCGTGATCGGCCGCTCGCCGTCGCCGGAGACGGCGTTCCCGCTGATCGAACGGGAACGGGTCACCGCCACCTCGGTCGTGCCGACGATCGTGCACCGGTGGCTGGAGCACCGGGCGGCCCACCCCGGCGACGATCTCGGCTCACTGCGGTTCATGCAGGTCGGCGCGGCCCGGCTCGCACCCGAGGTGGCCCGCCGGATCAAGCCGGAGCTGGGCTGCGAGCTGCAGCAGGTCTTCGGCATGGGCGAAGGGCTGCTCTGCCTGACCCGGCTCGACGACCCGGCCGAAGTCGTCCTCGGTACGCAGGGACGGCCGGTCAGCCCGGACGACGAACTGCTCATCGTGGACGAGGACGGCGTACCGGTGGCCGACGGTGAACCGGGGATTCTGCTGACCCGTGGCCCCTACACGATCCGCAACTACTACCGGCTGCCGGAGGTGAACGCGCGCTCCTTCCGCGACGGCTGGTACGTCACGGGCGACGTCGTCCAGCTCCGGCCGGACGGGAACCTCCTCGTCGTCGGCCGGGAGAAGGACTTCATCAACCGGGGCGGCGAGAAGATCAGCGCCGAAGAGGTGGAGTCCTTCGCGCGCGAAGTCCCAGCCGTACGCGAAGCCGCCGCGGTGGCGCTGCCCGATCCGGAGTACGGCGAGGTCGTCTGCCTCTACGTCGTCCCCGTTGCCGGGCAGCCCGTCCAGTTGACCGAGATCCACGCGGTGATGCTGGACGCGGGCGCGGCCAAGTTCAAGCTGCCCCAGCGGTTGATCGTGGTGGACGCCTTGCCGCTGACCGGAGTGGGCAAAGTCGACAAGAAGGCCTTGCGGGCCGACGTCGCCCGCCGCCTCACCACCTGACCCCACGCGCCGCCGCGACCGGGCCCGCCGCGCTGACCCCGCGACCGGGCCCGCCGCGTCGACCCGGCAGAGCGGCTCAGCGAACGCCGAGCTCCACAATCGACATGAACGAGCCGCGTTCCACCGGCCACACTCGCCGCACGGCCAGTCCGGCCCGGCCGGCGAGCGCGCCGATCGCGGTGACGCCTCGTTCCGCGCCGCCGTAGTAGGTGAGCATCCGCAGGTCCATCGCCGTGTCCGGGGTTTCGCCGTCGGCGCCCACTGCCTCGATGACGAGCACGACACCGGGCGCGGCAGTCGAAAGCGCGGCGGCCTCGGCACACCGGCGGAGAATGGCGGCGGCCGAATCGTCGTCCCAGTCGTGGATGATCGCCGAGAGGATGTAACCGCCCGCTCCCGGTGGCAGCGGGTCGAAGAAGCTGCCGGGGCGTACCTCGGCGCGGTCGGCTAGGCCGTGATCGTGCAGTGTCTTGCGCGCGCGCTCAGCGGGGCCGGGCAGGTCGACGAGGGTGCCGCGCAGCCCGCCGTGGCGGGTCAGCAGCGTGCTCAGGAGTTTGCCGTTGCCGCCGCCGACGTCGACCACATGCCCCAGGTCCGCCCACGGGTACGCCTCGGCGACGCCGTCGTTGTCGAGGTCGATGTGGTGGTCCATGAGCTCGTCGAAGGTGCCCGACAGGGCCGGGTCGGCGGCCAGGTCGTCCCAGAAGGGCGTGCCGTAGCGCACCGGGTACGCCGGTTCGCCGGTCCGGATCGAGTACGCGAGGTCGACGAAGCTCAGGTCGCCGCGGCCGACCGCACCGGTGATGTCGAGCCATTTGCGCCGCCCGGCCGGGTGGTCGTCGCGCAACTGGTCGCCGAGTTCGGTGGTGGCGTACGCCCCGCTTCCGTCCCGGGTGAACAGTCCGATGGTGACGAGGTGGCGTAGCAGCCGGTCGAGGGCGCCGGAGTGGACTCCGCACGCCGTGGCGATGGCTTCCGGCGTACGCCGCCCCGCCGCGACGTGGTCGGCGAGCCGCAACGTGGCGGCGACGCGGAGCGCCATGGGGGTGGCCAGATCCGCCATCGCGCGCAGGCCGCGGCGCGGCCGCGTGGGTTGATTCATCGACGTCTCCCTCGTTCGCCGCCAGCGTAGGCGGCTTGAGGCGGGTGCTCTTCTTCGCGAATGCGCAAGGGTTCGCAAACCGGACCGGCGGCGGATGTCGAGATCGGCTGCCCGGCTCCGACTTATCTACGGGAGGACTTCACGCGAGTGGCCGGACCGGAGGGAGCGCGGTGAAGTACGTGATCATGATCTACGGCAATCCCGGGGACGGCCGGATCGGCGAGTTCGATCCGCTGCTGCGCGAGATCGCGGAGTCGGGTGAGCTGATCGACGCCCGCGCGCTGGCCGATCCGGTCACCGCGTCGACGATCCGGCTCCACGACGGCGTGCTCGCCGCGGTGGAGGGCCCGTTTCCGCAGGGGCTGGCGCATCTGGTCGCCTTCGTCGTGGTCGACTGCGAGTCGCGGGATCGGGCGGCCGAGATCGCGGGGTGGTTCCCCGACGCGTACACGGCCGGCGTGGAGGTGCGGCCGGTCATGGGTTCGTCCGGTCTGGAGATGTGAGCGGCGGCGGACTCGTTCGCCGAATAGAGCACGGATCGCGCCCGCGGGCAACCGCGAGAAGGCGCTTTTCCGGCGCGCCCGGCGGTCGGTGGATCCCGGTCGCAACACATTCGCAATATGCATCTTGCGCGGATCACTCAGCGTGGCGAATGGAGCGCTCCCGACCAGCCACAATGGTCTATTCAGCGGAGCCTGTCCCCATTCGCCGATGCGATGCGTGACGAAAACGGATAACTGCGATACCCGCTATCCCCTCTCCAAAATGTTGCTCACTTTCCAGAGCGGAGCGAACGACCAGGGATGAGTGAGCAGTTCAGAGCAGTACCGCAGCGATTCATCCCACGATACGGGACATCCGTACCATTCTGTAGCACTGACTCGTTGCTTAAGCGCGCCCGCGCTCCGTAACATCTGGTTCCATCACTGGACCGATGGCGGAGCGGCGATCGGGATCCGAAAGCTACTCGCAGGTTAACTGCGGTCACCTTTGCGCACTACCGGGGGGACACACGGAACAGAGGTGGGAATAAGACCTCGAAAGAGCCTTCAATGGCGTTGTCCAGCCGTGGTGGGAGCGGCTGGATAATCGCCGGTGAATTGGTTCTGGACGCTCCGTTTCCGGTACACGGGTACCGCACGTCGGGATGCCTAAAAGGCCAAGGAGGCGTCATGGATAATGCGGCGGAAAGAGCCGTCGAACGGGTGATCGCGGTGATGCGCGACAATTTGGACGAACAGCTGACCATCGACGACATGGCCAAGGTCGCCATGTTCAGCAAGTTCCACTTCTCCCGCATCTTCCAGCGGGTGACCGGGCTGTCGCCCGGCCGGTTCCTGTCGGCGCTGCGTCTGCAGCGGGCCAAGCAGTTGCTGGTGTCCACCTCGTACAACATCGCGGACATCAGCCTGCGCGTCGGCTACACCAGCGTCGGCACCTTCAGCACCCGCTTCACCCGCAGCGTCGGCCTGTCCCCCACCACTTATCGCCGGCAACAGGGCGTCACGCCATACATCGAGACGACCTGTCCCAACCACGCCGTCGGAGTCGCGACCGGATCCATGCGTGGCGTCATCCGTTCGGCGACCCCGGAGCGCGACGAGCTGATCTTCGCCGGGTTGTTCCGCGACCGCATCCCCGAAGGCCGGCCGGTCAGCTGCACGGTGCTGGCGGGCGCCGGGCCGTTCCTGCTGGAGAAGGTGCCACCGGGCATGTGGTACCTGCTGGTGCACTCTGTGCCGGCCGGAACCGAGACGGCCCGGCCGGGCACCCCCGGCGCTGACCAGCTCGCCGCCGCCACGCTCGGCCCCGTCGCCGTACGCCAGGAGGCGTCCATCGAAGGCGTCGAGGTCCAGCTGCGCTCGATGGGGTCGATGGACCCACCAGTTCTCATGGCGCTGCTCGACGTACGCACCGCCGCCCTCGAACGGATCGGGCAGCAGCGGATGCGCCGTCCCGACCGGTCGATCCGGTGACCGTACGCTGAGGGCCGCCGGCCCGGCCCTCAGCGGCGTAAACGTCTGGTAAGCAGCTCGAGCGCCCGCGGCCCGGCGGGCGTCCGGGATCAGTGACCGCCGGGGGCGGGCACGAACCCGAGCTGTTGCAGCATCCCGAACTGGTCGACGACGCCCCAGTGCTCCTTGACCTGACCGCCGTCCACCCGGACGATGTGCATCTCCTCCCAGGTGGCGGCCTTGTTCGCCGGCGGCATGCCGAAGAACTCGCCGGTCATCGTGCCCGACAGCCGCACGTGCCCGATGTGCTTGTCGTCGGAGTCGAACTTGTGCACCACGTCGAGGTTCAGGTCCGGGAACGCCTGGTGCAGTTGCGAGCAGAACAGGCGGAACCCGTCCCGTCCGGTGGGCATGCCAGGCGGCTGCGGCAGGTGCTCCACGAAGTCGCTGGCGAACAACTCGTCGATCAGGTCCAGCTTGCCGCCGCCGATGACGTCCGTCGCGACCGTGAGCCAGATGTCTTCGTTCGGCATGGTGATCCTCCTCCGGGGTTGGAAAACGACAACACCGGCGGGACGCACCCAGCGTCCTCACTCCGGCACCCTGGTCAACGGGTCAGCCGGAGGGGAGGCAACGGACAGATCAGCTCCAATCAGGACGGCATGTGCACATAGGTCAGGAACGGCAGCAGCAGCCACGGCCGCCGGCCCCAGACCTGGATCTTCCCGGTGAGCGCGGCGCGAGCCTTGGTGACCCGGCCGAACATGATCTGGTTGAGGGTCGCCGGGTCGAAGCGCACGTGGACGTCGACGTCCCGGCCTGGATCCTCGATCGAGACCACGCCGTCGGTCACCACCATCGTGACCGGCTGCGAGTACTTCGACCGGAACTGCACGGCGACCCGGCCTTTGGGCGGGGCGATGCCGTTCTCCAGCAGGATCCCGTATCCCGTGCGGACGATGCCGATCATGAAGAGGTCGAAGAACAGCACCGCCTCCGCCGCCGGCACCACCCACGGCGTACCGGTGGCGAGGGCGACGTCACGGCCGTGGATGTGGAACTCGTTCATCATGTGCGCGTGCACGGCGGCGATCGAGAGCCGGCTGCCGCCCAGCCACGCCACAGTGTCGGTCGGCGTGGCGTCGGCGGTCACCCGCAACAGCTCGTCCATCTCCGCGCGGATCTGCTTGAGCAGCACCGGGACATCGCGCGTCGCGAAGTCGCCCATCAGCGCGTCGTTGAGCCCGGCCACCGTGTCGACCGTGGTCGCGGCGATCAGCTCGGCCCGGCTCGACTGCCGCCGCGCGACCTCGACCGCCATCCGCGACAGCGTCATCAGGTGCGCCACCGTGTCGGCGACCGACCAGTCCTTCGTAGCCATGGCCTGCGGCGCCACGGTGGCCGCGAGATCGAGGAAGCGTTGCCCCGCGGCGTCATAGGCGGCCCGGACCGCGCTCCACTGGCCGGGCGACACGATCGCACTCATGTATCGAATGTAGACAGACGACGATGTCGCGCGGCGTCTTCAAAAGTGCGGAGTTGTCGCGTGTCCGCCGGCCACGACCGCGGTCAGCACCAGACCACCCGCTACCATCCACCGCCCACGTGGCCGACCGTCCGCCCAGACCGCCCGGCTCGCCTCCCGCTCGGGCGCGGACACCGCCAGCTCCGCCGTGAACGCACCGTCCGCGGTGAACCGCAGACTCGCCTGCCCGAAGTCCAGGAAGGTGCCGACGGCGGGGAACCACGCCTTGTAGACGCTCTCCTTCGCGCTGAACAACAACCGGTCCACGCACACGCCCGCGTACCGTGCGAGGTCCGCGCGTTCCGCCGAGGAGGACACCGCGTCCAGCACGCCGGGGGCGAGCGGTTCGTTCGGCTCGGCGTCGATGCCGACAGCTGATACGCGGACAGCCCGAGCGACGACGGCGGCTCGATATCCGGCGCAGTGCGTCAGACTCCCCACGACGCCGTCCGGCCACAGCGGTTCGCCGCGAGGACCGGTGCCGATCGCGACCGGCGGGCAGCCGAGCCGGGCCAGCGCCTGCCGCGCACACTGCCGAGTCGTGACGAACTCCTGCCGCCTTCTCGGCACCGCTCGCGCCACGAGAGCGGCCTCGTCGGGATGCGGCTCGGCGACGGTGTCGACGACGGCTTCCACGGCGACGACGTCCGGCGGCAGAATCCGCTCGATCACGGCGTACGCGCGGGATGCGGCGCGAGCACGTCCCGGAGCAACCCGTGCGGGAGCCCCCGGACCTGCCACTCACGCGGATAGCCGAGCGACACCTCCTCGAAGGGCACGCCGTCGAACAGATCCCGGCGGGGAATGTGCAGATGGCCGTAGACGACGGCGCGTACGGGGAACCGCCGATGCCAGTCCGCCGTCCGCACCGTGCCGCACCATTGGGCGAACACCGGGTACCGCAGGACGTCGGTCGGCTGCCGCACCAGCGGGAAGTGGTTGACCAGGATCATCGGGGTGTCGTCGAGGGCGGCCAGCCGGCGTTCGGTCAACCGGACCCGCTCGGCGCACCAGGCGGCGCGCCCGGCGTACGGCTCGGGATCGAGGAAGAACTCGTCGGAGCAGACCACCCCACTGGCGTACGCCGCGGCCAGCGCCTGCGCGGCGGTCGTGCCGTCCGGCCGGAACGTGTAGTCGTACAGCAGGAACAGCGGCACGATCCGGACCGGCCCGTCCTCGCCCTCGAAGATCGGGTACTCGTCCTCCGGCGTCACGACGCCCAGCGTCCGGCAGAGGTCGACGAGGAAGCGGTACCGCTGCTCGCCCCGCAGTTGCACGGGATCGTTCCTGCGGCACCACAACTCGTGGTTGCCCGGCACCCAGACGACCTTGGCGAACCGGCCGGCCAGCATCCCGAGCACCGCTTCGAGATCACTGGGCCGCTCGGCGACGTCTCCGGCAACCAGCAGCCAGTCCTCGTCGGACGACGGCCGCAGCTGCCGCACCAGTGCCCAGTTCTCGGCGTACCCGACGTGCAGGTCGCTCACCGCGAGCAGCCTCGCCCGTGGGCCGGCGGTCGCCCACCGGCCCACGGCAGGGGTGGTCACCCGCGGACCGCGACGGGCACGCGGGGTGCGTCGCGCAGCGCGAATGCGAGGGTGAACAGGAAGAGCGCGAAGAACGTGTGCAAGGCGTTGTCGGCGACGTTGACGTCCATCAGGCCGAACACGTGATCGCCCTGGATCCAGCCGACGATCGCGGCGAGCCCGAAGATCGTGCCCGTCGTGACCAGTACGCCCCGCGTACTGCGGGCGAGCAGACCGAACAGGATCAGCGCGGCGGCCATGGCGTAGTGCAGCACCTCCAGGCCCGGGCCGACCTGGAAGATGCCGAACAGCAGCTTGGTGCCGTCGCGGACGACGGAGGTGCCCGGAATGAAGTTCAGCGTCGTCACGATGGCCATGACGACGCCGAACAGCAGCGTCTGCTTCCTTTGCATGAGAGGTCAGCCTTTCGTCGGCGCCGATGAAGTCCCCAACAATTGTCGATGAATCGGGACCTTCACGGCTGCCGCCGACGAGGCACGTTGGGAGTTGAAACCGCAGCTAGGCGACCCTTCCCTCACAGTTCGCCGGGGTGGGCGCGGCCACTCCCCCGTACGCGTCGTGATTGGTCGGATCCCGATCGACCGGCTGCGCCCGGGTGCCGCCGAAGGACACCCAGCCCGCCCGGCGCACGGTGAGAAGCCGAACCGGCGAACCGGATCGCGTCGCCCGGCGAGCGTGGCAGGATGCCCGGATGACGTTACGGATCGCCACGACTCAACCCGTCGCAACCGCCGGCCCTCGCGCAAACGGTCGCCAAGCCCGCGAGCTGATGCGCGCCGCCGCCGGTGAGCGCGTCCGGCTGATCCACTTCCCTGAGGGCTTCCTTTCCGGATACGCCAAGGAGCAGATCGTCGACTG
This sequence comes from Hamadaea sp., assembly GCA_013361475.1. Taxonomy (GTDB): domain Bacteria; phylum Actinomycetota; class Actinomycetes; order Mycobacteriales; family Micromonosporaceae; genus Hamadaea. The sequence continues at coordinate 731 of JABFYB010000420.1, read as the reverse complement.
GGACGACGTCGACTGGCCGGTGGTCCGGGAGGAGATCGGCGAGATCGGCGCGCTGGCGGCGGAACTCCGTATGTGGGTCGTGCTGGGTTCGGCGCATCCGCTGACTCCGCCGCACCGGCCGCACAACAGCCTCTACGTGATCTCCGACGAGGGACGGGTCGTCGCCCGATACGACAAGCGCTTCTGCTCGAACACCGAGATCACCCAGTTCTACAGTCCCGGGTTCGAGCCGACGGTGTTCGATGTCGACGGCTACCGGTTCGGCTGCGCGATCTGCGTGGAGATCAACTTTCCGGACCTCTTCTCCGAGTACGAGCGCCTCGGTGTGGACTGCCTTCTGCTGTCGGCGTGGCCGGTGGACTCGATCTTCCAGGTCAAGGCGCAGGCGCACGCCGCGATCAACAACTACTGGCTGAGCATGTCCGTTCCCTGGGCGAGCGCCGGCCTGATGAACTCGGCGATCTTCGGTCCCGATGGCAGCCGCCTCGGCTCCGTGGCGTCAGCGGACGGACCGGCCGTCGTGACGCTGGATCGTGACGCCCCAGAAGTCGAGATGGCGATGAAACGCGCGCGGCCGTGGCGAGCCGACGCGAACCAGGGCGAGATCTACCGCAGCCGCCGCGTCGATGATCCGCGCAGCGCCGACCGGACCTGCGTCTAGCCCCGCCGATCCGCCACGCCGGTCAAGTGCCCAGGCCGGCCTGCCGCGCCTTGACGATCGCCTCGGCTCG
>JABFYB010000453.1 GCA_013361475.1 Hamadaea sp. | reverse complement strand
TTCCAGCAGCCTCCGGCGGGTGAGCACCGGCATGGTCGACTCCTTCAGTTATGGACCTTGGACGTAGTGTATGTGGGAACGCTCCCACGTTCGGCCGGGCGTCGCCTTATCTGCGACCGGGCCGCCGCATTGCGCTGCGATCCAGTCTTTGCCGCCGGCCGTGGGAGCGTTCCCACGCTATTGCGAAGGACTGTATCTCGGATGACTCGGCCAGTGGAAGACCCGCAACCACATTTGAATATTTCAGGCACTTGGCCGTAACGCGGAACGACTAGGACGCAGCCGAAATTGGCCCGTTCCGCGTGCAACGCAAGCTCGGGGAGTGGCGTCTTCCGGATGGAGGCATCCATGAACTCATGGATGCCATTTCACGGATAGGGGAGGTCATGCTTCGAAACCGACGAGAAGGGGGCCGCGTTCTGGCGGCCGCCTTCGCGCTGGCGGTGCTGGTCGGCGGCGTACCCGCCGCGGCCGTGCCGTCCGGACCGGTCAGTGCAAACCCGACCGCCACGACCGACGGGGGCATCCGTGCCACTCCTGACGGCCGGGCTCACACCGTCACGCTGATCACCGGCGACGTCCTGCGAGTCGCCGATTCGGGTCGGATCAGCATTCTGCGAGGAGCCGGCCGCGATCACATCACGTTCGCCAGCTACCGATCGAAAGGACATCTGCACGTCATTCCGTCCGATGCCCGGCCGATGCTGGCCGCGGGCCGGCTGGACTCGCGGCTGTTCGACGTCACCGCGCTCATCCAGTTCGGTTACGACGAGCGCCGGGGCGACCTGCCGGTGATCGTGACCGCGAAGTCGGCCCCGCCGGCCGACACCGGTCTGAAGCTGACCCGTACGCTCACCGCGGTCCACGGGTCGGCCGGGAAGGCCGACAAGCGTAGCCTCGGCAAGCTGTGGAAGGGGCTGACCGGGGTCGATCGCCGGCTCGCTGCCCAGCCACTGGCCACGGCGAAGGTGTGGCTGGACGGCGTACGCAAGCCGACGCTGGACGTCAGCGTTCCGCTGATCGGCGCGCCGACTGTTTGGCAGGCGGGTTACACCGGGGCGGGGGTGAAGGTGGCCGTCCTGGACACCGGCGTCGACGACACGCACCCGGATCTGGCCGGGAAGGTGATCGCCCGGCAGAACTTCGCCGCCGCCGACTACCCGGATGAGGACGACCGCGATCACGTCGGCCACGGCACCCATGTCGCGTCGACGATCGCCGGCAGCGGCGCGGCCTCGGGCGGCCGGTACAAGGGTGTGGCGCCCGACGCACAGCTGCTCAACGGCAAGGTGTGCGTCGAAGGAGGCTGCGCCGAGTCCTGGATCCTGGCCGGGATGCAGTGGGCGGCCGAGCAGGGCGCCGACGTGGTGAACCTGAGCCTGGGCGGCCCGGACACCCCCGACGTCGATCCGCTGGAGCAGGCGGTCGACGACCTGACCGCCCAGTACGGCGTACTGTTCGTCATCGCCGCGGGCAACGACGGCGAGTTCGGCGATCGGACGGTCGGCTCACCGGCCAGCGCGGACGCCGCGTTGGCGGTGGCGGCCACCTCGAAGACCGACGAACTGGCGAGCTTCTCCAGCCGGGGACCACGGGTCGGCGACGCGGCGGTCAAGCCGGAGATCTCCGCACCCGGCGTGGACATCGTCGCCGCGTGCAGCTCGATCGGTTTCCTCTGCACACCGGGAGAGCCGTACGCGACGCTGTCGGGGACCTCGATGGCCACACCGCACACCGTCGGCTCGGCGGCGTTGCTGGTGCAGCAGCATCCGCAGTGGACACCCGCACAGCTGAAGGCGACGTTGATGGCGTCGGCCAAGCCGCTGGCCGGCATCGCCGCGTTCGGGCAGGGCGCGGGCCGGGTGGACGTGGCCCGGGCGATCGGGCAGACGATCACCGCTGACGCGCCGAGTGTCAGTTTCGGGTTGGCGTCGTGGCCGCACGGCGACGACAGCCCGGTGGCCAAGACGGTCACCTTCCACAACAGTGGCGCGTCCGAGGTGACCTTGAGCCTCGCGTTGCACACGACCGGGCCGGGTGAGGCGGGTTCGTTGTTCTCGCTGAGCGCGCCGACGGTGACGGTGCCCGCTGCCGGATCGGCGTCGGTCACGCTGACCGCCGACACCCGTGCCGACGTGCCGGACGGCTTCTACTCCGGCCAGCTCGTCGGTACCGCGTCCGGGGTGAGCGTGAGCGTGCCCTACGGCGTGGAGAAGGAGATCGAAAGCTACGACGTCACCTTCGAACACGTCTCCCGCGACGGCACGCCGAACGACACCCACCTCACGATCCTGTCCGACGGCGGCATGAGCCAGTACGTGCTGTTCGGCGGCGGCTCGGAGACCGTGCGCCTGCCCAAGGGCCAGTACTTCGTGAACAGCTGGCTGGACGACCTCGACGAGCCGTCGACCACCATGTTGATCCGGCCCGAACTGGTCGTGGACGGGCCCGGCAAGGTCGTCCTCGACACGCGTACGGCTCGGCCGGTGCGGACCAAGGTGCCCGATCCGGCGGCGATCAACGTCGGCACCATCCTCGACGCCGAGTACCTCTTCCCGAACGGGAGCACGGCCGGCTTCGGCCTGATCGGCGACGAAGGCATCGGCAAGATCTACAGCGGCCTGATCGGATCGTCGCCGGTGCAGGGACTGTCCAGTTCGGTCGTCTCGGCCTGGGCGCCGCCGGGACCCGACGGAACCCTGTTCAACGCGCCGAGCATGTACAACCTGGCCTGGTTCTATCCGAAGACCTTCCCGACCGGCGTCGACAAGGAGCTGACCAAGCGAGACCTGGCCGTCGTCAAGACCACCTACCACCAGCACACGACGGGCCTGGAATCGGTCGCCTTCAGCCATCCGACGCCCGTGGACGATCCACTCGCGGGCAGCTGGGCGATGGGGATCTCGTTCCGGACGCCGCTGCAGCGCACGCTGTACTACGGTGGCGACGCCGCCTGGCAGGAGGAGTACCAGGAACAGGACTGGTCGGACGAGACCGGCGGCCAGTGGGCCACCCTCACCGGGGCACGGCGCGTCCTCAAGCCCGGTCGCACCACCGCCGAGTCGTGGAACGCTCCCGTCTTCGGGCCGGCCTTCGGCGGTGACGGCCGGTTCCCGAGCATCGGCCGGCTCGGCGACGAGCTGATCGTGAGCCCGCCGCTGCTCGGCGACGGGGCCGGGCATCCGGGCTACTCGGCGTACTCCTCGGTGCGGACGACGCTCTACCGCGACGGGGTGAAGATCGCCGAGGCGGACGACACCTACCTCGACGTCGAGGTGCCGCCGGAGGCCGCGACCTACCGGGTCGTCAGCGAGCTGACCCGGGACGCGCGGTTCTCCACCAAGGTGACGGCGAGCTGGACCTTCCGGTCGAAGCATGTCGACGGCGACCCCGAAGCCGGGTTCGCGCCGGTGCCGGTCACCTCGGTGAGCTTCGGCCCAGAGGTGGACGCGACCGGACTGGCGTCGCCCGCGCCGGTCGCGATGGTGCCGATCACCGTGGCGGGTCAGCCGAACTCCGGTGTGGCCCCGCTGCGCAAGCTGACGGTGGACTACTCCACCGACGGCGGCAAGACCTGGAAGCCCGTGCTCGTGGTCCCGGCCGGCCCCACCTGGTACGCGTTCGTGCCGCAGCGGGCGGGCAGCACAATCTCACTGCGTGCCCAGGGCGGCGACGCGACCGGAGTCGTCGTCGAGCAGACGATCCTGGGGGCGTACCAGGTCAAGAAGTAGTGGCGGCCTGAAGGAGGAGCGGGTCGTGGGTGGCGACGACGATCGCCGCCCCGGCCCGCGCCGCCGCCCGGAGGGTCGACGCGACCAGTTCGGCGTGCGCCTCGTCCTGCTGCGACGTCGGCTCGTCGAAGACGGCGATCGACGGCTCGGCGGCCAGCGCCCGGGCGACGGCGACCCGCTGGCGCTCTCCACCCGACAGCGTCTCCACCGGCCGGTGGCGTACGCCGGTCAGCCCGAGCCGGGCGATCAGCTGCCCGATCAGCTCCGGATTCTCCGGCAGTCCCCGGGCCTCCCGGGCGACGTGGAGGTTGGCCACGGCGTCCAGCGTCTCCACGAGGGCCGCCCGTTGCCCGGCGACGCCCAGCCACGTACGCCGGAACCGGGCCAGCTGAGTCCGGTCGAGGCCGGCCAGATCGGTGCCCTGGACGACGACCCGGCCGGAGTCGGGCCGTTCCAACCCGGCCAGCAGCCGCAGCAACGTGGTCTTCCCGGAGCCTGATCGTCCCTTGAGGATGGTCCAAGCGCTCGCCCGGACGTCGAACGAGAGCCCGGAGAGGATCGATCGGCCGTCTCGGGCCAGCGCCACCTCCGACAGCGACGCGATGACGTCTCCCGGCGGGTGCGGCGGGGTCACCGCCTGCGCCGGTCGCTCCGCCTCGACGGGGGTGGTGGGACGAAGCAGCAACCCGTCGGGTCGCTGCTCTGGGCGTACCCGATGAAGTGCGAGCGGGAGCCGCACCCAGCCGCGGTCGTCGACGACCAGATCCTCCGGCTGGCCGGGACGCCATTCCTCGGACAGCCGCCCGTCGCGGATCCGGACCACCCGGTCGGCGATCCGTGCCGCGCGGACGTCGTGGCTGACCACGAGCAGCGACGCGCCGACCGCGGCGGTGGCCGCGACGAGCAGGTCGTAGATCAAGTCGGCGGATGCCCGGTCCAGCTCGCCGGTCGGCTCGTCGGCGAGCACGAGGCTCGGGGAGTGGGCCACGGCGGCGCAGACGGCGACCCGCTGGGCCTCGCCGCCGGACAGCGAGCCGGGGGACCGGTGCGCGAGGTCGGTGAGGCCGAGCGTCGCCAGCAGCTTGAGGGCGGCCTCCCGGGGCTTGTCGACCTTGCGCGTTCCCACCCGGCTCTGCAAGGCGATGTTGTCCACGACGGACAGTTCGGGGATGAGGGTCTTCTGCTGGTCCACCAGGCCGAGGACGCGTGAGCGCAGGCGAGCCGTCTCCGCCTGCGGCGCGCCCACGAGATCGACGCCGCCCACGGTGACCGTGCCCGCGCTCGGGGCGATCTCTCCCGCGAGCACCCGGAGCAGCGTCGTCTTGCCGGATCCGTTCGGGCCGTGCACCAGCAGGCGTTCGCCCGGGGCCAGCTCCAGGGTGAGGCCGCGCAACGCCGCGACGAACCCGTTGCCGGGCACTCGGTGCAGGCAGAACAGATCGTCGGCGCGAATGACTGGGCTCACGGCGATTCCTCCGGGCGGGTCGACTGGTGGGCCGTGGTGCGCGCTGGATCAGGGTTCTCGGTCGAATCATGGCGGAAGATTCGGCCGAGACCCCTGATCCAGCGGGATCGGAGAACCCGCGGCATCACAGCGCCTCCGGGCGGACGGGCAGGGGAGTTCGGAAGGATCGCCAGGCCACCAGCCCGGCGCAGAGCAGGCCGAGGCCGACGCCCGCGCCGAGCACGGCCGCGAGCTGCAGCGGCGAGGCCGCGAGGGCGAGCGGCGGGCGCGGCGTCGAGCCGACCGCCGTCACGAGCACCAGCGCGGTGGTCAGCCGGGTCAGGAGCAGACCCAGGAGTACGCCGCAGGGCACCGCGACCGCGACGACGGCGGTGGCGCGGGCGAACAACAATCCGCGCAGCGCACCCGGGGTCAGGCCGTCGCTTTCCCAGGCGTACAGCTCGGCCGCGTCGTCCCGGCGTTCGGCGATCACCAGCAGCACCAGGGCGACGGCGGCCACGCCTAGCGCGACGAGGGCTCCGGTCCACAGCAGACTCGCCGCGCCGACCGCGAGCGGATCGGTGGCGAGCTGATCCTGGACCTGCGCGCGGGACCGCACCGAGAGCTGGTCGTAGGGGGACTTCGCGAGGTTCTGGCGCAACGCGTTCGGGTCGGAGGAGGACAGCCAGAGTTCGCTCACCGAGCCGGTGCCCGGCTCCCGGGCGTCCAGCGCGTCGGCGAGCGCCCGGACGTCGGCCACGACGAACCGTTCGCCGGTGGCGGGGAACCGCGGCAGCACTTGGACGATCCGCCCGGTCACCGGGGCCGAGCCCTGGACGCTGAACTGGAGCCGGCCGCCGCTCGCGGCGGTGGCGGTGACGGGGTCGACGATCACCGGCAGCTCGGTCTCCGGTGTCGCCCCGATCAGCGCGACCATCCGGCCGGTGGCCAGCTCGTAATCGGTCTCGAAGGTGTTGCCGAGTCCGCGGACGGTCAAGTGGCCGGACAGGACCGGGACGTCGAGGCCGCCCTCGCCGGTGTGGTGCTGGCGCCGCTGGCCGTAGTCGGCGGTCTCGGCGATGTTCAGGGCGAACAGCTTCGCCTCGGTGGTCGTCGCCTTCGCGAGGTCGCCGGACAGCTGCCGCCCCGATCGGGTCAGCTCGACGGCGAAGTCACGGCCCCCGGCGTCACGGAGCCACGCCGTGATCTTCAGGTTGTCCAGCGGACCCTGCGTATCGAAGGTCAGGTTCTTGGTCCCGGCCGGCACGGTCCAGCCCCGGACCGGCGGAGCGGCCGTGAGGAGCTGGGCGGAGTGGGCGGCGTCGTCGCCCCCGGTCACCCGGTCCCAGGCGGGGATGCGCGTGAGCGCGTCGGGGGTCACGCCGACGACTTCGGCCGCCTTCGTCTCGGCCGCGTTGACCCGGATGCCGGCGGTGGTGCGTACCACCTTGGCGGTGAGCACGCCCGGAGCCAGCTGGGTGTAGTCGGCCTCGTCGGCCACGTCCAGCGGACGGCGCAGGTTCTGCCCCGACCGGACGCTCACGTCGAGCGGCACGGCGAAGGTCGCCTGATCGACCGCACCCTGCTCCAGCGTCGCCCGGTAGCCGCCGGCGAACAGGACGATCCCCGTCGCGGCGGCGAGGAAGGCCACCGTCGCCACTGCGCGCAACGGGCGGCGTACCGCACCGGACAGGCCCAGGCGTACCGGCAACCCGGCCGCGCCCGGCAACCGGCGGGCTATGCGTACGCCCAACGGCGCGACCAGCGGGAACAGCCGCCCGGCCAGGAGGCCGCCGCAGACGATGGCGATGATCGGCAAGGCGACCAGCAACGGATCGGTGCGCTGGCCGATGGCCTGCACGGTGACCGCACCCCGGGCGAGGGCCACCGCCGCGATCACGATCCCGGCCACCACGACGGCGTCGACCGCCCGCCACGGATGCTCCGGCGCCCAGCTGAGCGCGGCTCCGAGCAGCACCGCGGCCAGCACCGTCGTGACCGCGATCTGCGCCACCGCGGTGCCGGACAGGGCGGTCGTGCCGAAGACGGCGAGTCCCAGCAGGACGCCGAGGACGGTCCCGACGAGCACGGGGATGACCGCGGTGACCGCCGTCAACGTGAACAGGCGGCGGGCCGGTGCGCCGCGGCGGCGTACAAGGGCGACGACCGCCCGATGATCCCGGCGCGCGCCGATCGCGCCGATGACGGCGAAGCCGACCAGCAAGGCGGTCGCGGCCCCACTGAGCAGGTCGAATCGGCGGGTGCTGCGCTGGGCGCGGTCGTGCTCGCCGCTCAGCACCTCGTCGGGGGCGGTCAGGTGCAGGCCGACGCTGTACCGGGACAGATCGTCCCCGGCCTGGCGGCTGGCGTCGAGGTACGCCGGCACGTCGGCCGAGGCGCGCTCGACGTCGAGGGGGGCGACCCACCCGTACTGCCGTTGGAAGGCGGTCAGGGCGTCGATCGCGCTCGCCTTCGCGACCCCGTCGGCGAGCAGCAGTGGAATGTCGCGCTTCGGCTCGAACGTGCCGGTCAGCAGCAGCGGGTCGGTGCGTACGCCGGTCCCGACGATCTCGACGCCGAGCCCGTCCGGCATCTTCGGCGGCGTCTGTCCGATGAGGATGACCTCGCAGTGCTGCGGCGTGCACTCGGCGGGCAGGCGACCACTGGTCACCTCGACACCGGAGGCGAGATCGTCGGCGGCACCCAGGAAGAACGAGCCCCCGGCGGTGTCGCCCATCTCCCGGAACAGCATCTGCGCCCGGGCCGGATGCCGGGTCAGCTTGGCCAGCTGGGTGCGTACCTGGGTGTCCATGCCGGTCAGCCGGTCCGGCTCCATCGCGAGGTTCGGATAGGACACGATCAGGCTCTGCTCACCGGGCGGCAGCGCGGCCAGCCCGTGCGCCAGCGCCTTCGTCGAGGTCGAGGCGGCGGTGGCGGCGGCGGACATCGGCAGCAGCGTCGCCACGGCCACGCCGGCCACGATGAGCAGCCATCGGGTCGGCCCCCGGTAGAGCCGGGCCAGGGCCAGTGAGAGGATCGCCCGCACACCTTCTCCTCAAGGGGAGCCGCCGGCCTTCTCCTGCTGGAGAGCTAACCGGTAGAGTACGGTTCAGAGGTTAGTGGTTGACTAAGGGGTAGAGCAATGCCTGTCATGGTCGACGGTCTGCGGATGCCCGCCATCGTCGCCGGAGACGTGGCGCTCGAAATCTGCAACACCCGCGCGGCCTGGGCCGACTACGGCGTGACCGGCGTGGAGTCCCACGAATACCTGCACAGCTACGAGCACGTCGCGGTGTGGGCGCGCCACGCCGGCCTCCTGCCCGACCTGGCCCGCGCCGGCGCGGCGGAAGGCGAGCGCGTGCTGCGCCGCGTCCTGGAGTTCCGCCGGGCGTACTACCTCGCGCTGACCGGCGGCGACCCGGACTGGTCACTCCTGTCGCGATACGCCCGCGAGTACGCCCCCGGCCTGCGACCCACTGGCGAAACCACAGCCGAGTGGGATTACGGCGACGACGCGGAACGCCCGTTGCGGGCGATCGTCCATCAGGCCGCCGGACTGCTCGCGTCGCCGGGAAGCACCGAGGTGCGCGCCTGCGCCGGAGCCGGCTGCGGTTGGCTGTTCCGCGACCCGCGTGGTCGGCGGCGGTGGTGCGTCATGGCCGTTTGCGGCAACCGGGCCAAGGTCGCCCGGCACGCGGCCAACCATCGCCCGCCCGCCTGACCCGTTGGCCGCAGCCCCGTCCGGTCATTGGCGCTGGATCAGGGATCTCGTCGAATCATGGTCCAAGATTCGACCCGGAACCCTGATCCAGCGCTAAAGCACCGCGCGGGAGCGGGCGGCGCGGGAGCGGGCGGCGCGGAAGCGGGGGAGTGTCAGCCGAGGACGCGGGTCAGGTAGGCGTTGGCGAACACCCGGTCGGGGTCGAGCTTTTCCCGGGCCGCGACGAACTCGCCGAACCGGGGATACAGCGACGCGAAGTCGGCCGCCTCCCGGTAGTGGATCTTCCCCCAGTGCGGCCGTCCGCCGTGGGCGCGGAAGATCTCCTCGACCGCCCGGAAGTACTCGTGGTGGTCTTCCTTGAAGTAGCGGTGGACCGCGATGTAGCCGGTGCGGCGCCCGTACGCCGTCGACAGCCAGATGTCGTCGGGCGCGGCGACGCGTACTTCGAGGGGGAAGGAGATCCGCCAGTTCTTGCGGGCGATCAGCTCCTCGATCTCCCGGACGGCGAGCGGGACCGCCTCGACCGGGAGGGCGTACTCCATCTCGCGGAAGCGCACACGGCGGACGGTGGTGAAGACCGAGGTCGAGACGTCGGTGAAGGTGCGGTCGCCGGTCAGGTGCGAGGCCAGCCGGTTGATCGAGGGAATCGCCCCGGGGAAGGCACGACCGAGGCCGCAGACCCAGGAGAAGACCGTGTTCGACATGAACTCGTCGTCCACCCACCGCTTGAACCCGCCCAGCGGCGCGCTCTCCGAAGAAACCGGCAGGCGGGTGTTCGTCTTCGTCAGCGCCGTCGTCGTATGCGGGAACCAGTAGAACTCGAAGTGATCGGGCGCGGCCGCACGCTCCAGAAAGGACTCCAGTACGCCCGCCAGCGGCTCGGGCCGCTCCACCGCCGCGAGTTTGAACGCCGGTACGCACTGCACCGTGATGTCCACGAGTACGCCGAGGGCGCCGAGCCCCAGCCGGGCGGCGTCGAACAGTTCGTGCGAGGAGTCGATCCGCAGGATCTCGCCGGTCGCGGTGACGAGGGTGACCGCCACGATCTGGGTCGCGAGCCCGCCGAAGGCCGCCCCGGTGCCGTGCGTACCGGTCGAGGTGGCCCCGGCGATCGTCTGGGCGTCGATGTCGCCGAGGTTCTGCATCGCCAGCCCGTACGGCGCCAGCAGCGCTGGAACCTCGTGCAGGTGCGTACCGGCGGCCAGGGTGACCTGCTGAAGCTCCGCGTCCACGGCCAGCAGGCCGCTGAGGCGGGACAGGTTCAGCTGCACCCCGTCGGCGACGGCGATGCCGGTGAAGCTGTGCCCGGCGCCGATCGGCTTGACCGTCAGCCCGTCGCGGCGGGCGTCGGCGATCGCGGCGGCCACCTCGTCCGGCGACGCCGGGGTGACGACGCGTACGGGGTTGGCGGACTCGGAGCGACCCCAGTTGTGCCAAGTCACAGGAACACCTTTCCCTCGCCGCGATACGTCGGCACCGAGCCCACGACCGCCGAACCGTCCACGATGTACAGCTCATCGACGTGCTCGCACACCTCGCCCGCCTTCGTGTGCCGGAGCCAGACCCGGTCGCCGACCCGCAGCGACCGAGCGGCCGCTCCGACGACGGGCGTCTGCACCTCGCCGGCCGCCTCCCGGGCGACGTAGGACAATCCGGCGGGCCAGACGAGCTGGGGCAGCCGGTCGGGTCCCGGCGGGCCGGACGCGATCCAGCCGCCGCCGAGCAGGGTCACCCGGTCCGGCGCCGGACGGCGTACGACGCTCAGGGCGAACGCCGCGGCCGGGGCCGGGGTGAAGTGCGCGTAGTTGTCGAACAGATGCGGCCCGAGCAGCCCCGAGCCGGCGGTGACCTCGGTGACCGACGGATCGGCCGCGGTGGCCTCCAGACTGCCGGTGCCGCCGCCGTTGACGAACTCCAGCTCGGCCAGCTCGCGTACGGCGGCCACCGCAGCGGTCCGTCGCTCGATCAGCTCCGCCATCGATCGCTTCTGGACGGTCCGGAGAATCCGGCCCATGAGTGGCTTGCCGCGCGGCGCGTTGCCGAGCCCGGCGACCTGCGCCTCGTAACCCATCATCCCGACCAGGGTGAAGCCCGGCCGCCGGACGATCTCCCGGGCCAGCGCGGCCGCCTCGGGCGCCTGCCGGATGGGCGACCGCCACACGCCGACGTGCCCCAGCAGGCGGGACCGGTAGGACGAATCGAGCTCGATGCACACCCGGAGCGGTTCGCGATGCGGCACGACGGAGTCGATGAAGTCCAGCTGCTCCACCGAGTCGACCATCAAGGTCACGCGCGTCGCCAGCTCCGGCGACAGCGCCAGCTCCGTCAGCGCCGCGCGGTCCGCGGAGGGATAACCCACCACCACGTCGTCGAGGGTGGCGGCCAGCCACATCGCCTCCGCCAGCGTGTAGGCCAGCACACCCCGATAGCCCGGCAGGGCCAGCAGGCCCGCGATCAGCTCGCGGCTGCGGATGCTCTTGCTCGCCACACGAATAGGGGTACGCGCAGCGCGGCGCACCATGTCCTGTGCGTTGTGCCGCAGCGCTCCCAGGTGGACAGTTCCGAACGGAGGGTCCAGTTCGGCGGTCGCCTTGTCCAGCTCCGCCCACCTGACGGGGAGATGCGCTGCGGGCAACGACAAGTCGATCATTTGACGCCTTTCACGGGTGCGACGCACAGCGCGCCGACGAGCGAGGTGAGCCCGGCGATCAGATACAGCACGCCGAACCCGCCCGCGTACGCGACGATCGCCGCGCCGACCAGCGGGGCGACCGCCTGCGGCACGGTCGTCGCGATGTTCATGATGCCGAGGTCCTTGCCGTGGGTGGCCGGGTCGGGCAGCACCTGCGTCGCCAGGGCCTGGTCGACGGACAGGAAACAGCCGTAGCCGAGCCCCAGCAGACCGGCCCCCACGGTGGCGACGGTCAGGTTCGGGAAGACCGCCAGCAGGATGGCGGCCAGCGCCTGGCTGGCCGACGCCGTGATCACGAAGATCTTGCGGCGGCCCAGGCGGTCGGACAACCGGCCGAGGTAGAGCGACGCGGCGATCACGAAGAACATGTAGATCACCGAGAGGAGCAGCAGCGAGCCGTCCGGGTCGGCCGCGTGCACGTGGTACTTCAGGAAGTACAGCAGCAGCGTCGTGCCGAACGCGTTGCCCAGGTTCACCAGGATCCGGCTCAGGAGGGTCCAGCCGAAGTCGGGATGCTGCTTCGGCGAGACCCAGAACCCGGCGAGTAGGCCACGCAGGCTGAACGGCGGCCGGTCGCGCTGGCGGAGCGCTGCGTCCGGCGTACGAAGGAGAAAGGGAAGGACCAGCGCGACGAGCAAGACGGCGACGGTCGTGTAGCCGCGGAGCCGGCCCGTGAAGATGGTCGTGACCAGCAGCAGGCCGAGGATGGTGCCGATGGCCTGCGGCGCGGAGATCCAGCCGGAGACGAACCCGCGCTGGCCGACCGGGACCTGATCGGAGATCGTGGCGGTCAGCGCGGCGGTGAGGACGCAGAAGCCGATGAGCGCGAGCGTCCACCAGACACCGACCGCGACCACCCCGGTCTGGGCGCCCAGCACGACGAGCGACACCGCGAACAGCAGCGTGCCGACGGCGATCCACGGACGGCGACGGCCGAAGCGCGACGTCGTGCGATCCGACAGCGCCCCGGTCAACGGGTACGCGACCAGCGCGAACAACCCGGCGACGCCGGAGATGACGCCGAACGCCATGACGCTGCCGACCCAGTCGGAGGCCGGGCGTTGCGCCTCGACCTGCTCGGGCAGCAACAGTTGGACGGGGGTCAGCTGGGCCATCCAGATGCCCAGCCAGGCGAGTCCGAACAGGCCGACCCAGCGGCCGGTGACCGGCTTGGCGGGTTCGGTGAAGACAGCGGGTCTTGCGGCGAGCGTCTCGCTCATGCCGGCTCCGGGGTGTCGAGGGGGTCCGCGAGCGCGGCGATCGCGTTCGCGGCGAAGTCGATGATGGGCTGGGTGGCCGTGCGGTCGCGGTGGACCAGCCAGCCGAGGGTGAGCCCGTCGGTCAGGGTGACGACGATCCGGGCGATCTCGCTCGCCGGGCGGCTCCAAGTACGCCCGGTCAGCTGGGCGGCCGCCTCGACGAGGGCCTCGGCCGCCTTGTAGTAGCTCGCGTACTGGGCCTTCGCGGCCTCGTGCAGTTCCTCCGTACGCAGCGCGTAGAGGGAGAGTTCGAACATCGCCTGCTCCCGCGCCGGATCGGCGGCGACCAGCTCTACGAAAGCCTCCATCGCGTTCTTTACGGTCGTATGAAGGTCGTGCCCGGGGGCCAGGGTCTGCTCCGCGGCCAGGCTTTCATGCTCCACGACGTACGGGATCAGCTCGGCGATCAGCTCGTCCCGCGACCGGAAGGCGTAGTGGAAGCTGGCCAGCGACATGCCCGCCTCGGCGGTGATCGCCCGGGTGGTCGCGGCGGCCACCCCGTCGGCGGCGATCACCCGCAGCGCCGCCTGGATCAGCGCGGCACGCCGCTCGGTCACCGCCATCCTGGCCATGCGCTCGCCCTCCGTAGTGGGTCAGGTGACCCAGTCGTGTGACCTAGAACTATGGCACGCGTCACGCCCCTTGTCCACGGCCGGCTTCTGGGCGCTGCCGCCTCCTTCCCCGCAGATCACGGTTATGCATGTGATCTTGGGCGTCGGAGGCATGCGTAACCGTGATCTGCAGGGAACGCGCGGGGCGGAAGCGTGCGTAACCGTGATCTGCGGGGGTCGCGGGCGGGCGGAATCGGGCAGGTAACCTCATCGCGTGCGGTATGTCGCAGCCATCGATCAGGGCACGACCTCCTCCCGGTGCATCGTCTTCGACGCCGAGGGCCAGGTCGTCGCCGTCGACCAGCACGAGCACGAGCAGATCTTCCCGCAGCCGGGCTGG
>JABFYB010000528.1 GCA_013361475.1 Hamadaea sp. | reverse complement strand
GGCGTAGTTCGTGAGCTGGTTGACGGTCTGGAAGTGCAGGCCGCGTACGCCGCTTTCGGCGACCCAGCGGGAGACGCTCCAGTCGCTCATCCGGTCGGCGACCGGGCCTCGTGTCGCCGCCCAGCTGAACAGTGGGCTGAACGGCCGGGCCAGGCCGCGGCCGACGAGTCCGCCCACGCCGCCGCCGAGGGCCGAGACGCCGAGGCTGCGCCAGTCGAAGCCTTGCCGGGTCCCGTTGAGGTTCTGGATGCCTTGGGCGAGGAAGTCGGGGATGACCTCTTGGACGGCCTCCTCCAGGATCTCCTTGACGACGCCCCGGATGCCGGCGAGGTCGCGCATCAGGGTCTCGAACAGGCGGGCTCCGATGGCGCGGGCCACGGCGACCGGCCCGGCTCCGGCGAGCGAGCTGACGCCGCCGGTGAAGATCGCCGAGATCAGGATGATCATCAGTTCTACGGCGCACCACAGGACGCAGAGCAGGATCGAGAGTTTCTCCGCCCCGACCGCCAACGCGGCCTGGTCGACCTGCTGGGCCACTGATCGGTGGCGCTGCACGATGTCCGGGACCACCACGTCGAGCTTGTACCGCCACCGGCGGGCGAACTCCTCACCGGAGGCGCCGCGCCACAGCGCCTCGATCTCGCTGACCGAGGCGGAGAACTGGTGGCCGGACTGCTCCAGGAGCTCGGCGAGGTCTCGCCGAGCCTGCCCGTACGCCCGCAACGCGTCCTCATTGGTCCGTGGCCAGGTCGTTCCGCCGCCGACCAGGCAGACCAGGTCCCAGACCCAGCGCAGGAATCCGTCCGACGGCGGCTCAACAGCCACGATGGAGCCCTCCCCGACGGTCGCGGATGTCTATTGTAGATACATGTGGTTGCGGCGACTGACGATTCCGGCGGTGCTGCTGGCGATCCCCCTGATCGCCGCCGATCCGGCGAGCGCGGCGGGGCCGTGCGGTTATCAAGCGCCGCCGAGCCCCGGCCCGGTCGTCAGCGCGAGCACCTGGGAGCAACGCTGGCTCGATCTCAGCCGCGCGCACGCGTTCTCCACCGGCGCCGTGCGCGTCGCGATCGTCGGCACCGGCGTCGACGCCAGTCATCCGCAGCTCGGCACCGCGGTCGCCAACGGCTGGGACGTCACGGCGAACAAACCCGGCGCGCGCTTCGACTGCAACGGTCATGGCACGGCGATCGCGAGCATCGTGGCGGCCCGGCCGCGGGGCGGCTCCAGCCTCGTCGGCGTCGCTCCCGCCGCGACGCTCGTCCCGATCCGGGTCACCGACGCGCCGCCCAGCTCCGATCGCCCCGTCACCGCCGCACGGCTCGCCGCCGGAATCCGGCAGGCCGTGGCCCTCAAGGCCCGCGTCGTCCTCGTCGCGTACGCCTTGAGCAGCGACGACGCCGGTCTGCGAGCCGCCGTGGCCGACGCCGTCCGCAAGGACGTCCTGGTCGTGGCGGCCGTCGGGGACAACCTGCCCGGGCTGACGTTTCCGGCGGCGTACGAGGGGGTGCTGGGGGTGGGCGGCATCGGCACGGGCGGGCTGCTCCTGTCCAGTTCGGCGCTGAAATCCAAGGTTGATCTCGTGGCTCCGGCCGAGAACGTCGTCGCGGCGGCGCGCCGATCGGGTCACCTCACCCTGTCCGGTACGCCGGTCGCCGCGGCCGTGGTGGCCGGCGCGGCGGCGCTGCTGCGGGCGTACCGTCCGAACTGGACGGCCGCGCAGGTCGCCCAGCGGTTGACGGCGACGGCCGACGGCGGTTTCGGCGGCGGCCACAGCGACGCGTACGGGTTCGGCACGGTCAATCCGTATCGTGCCCTCACCGAGGAGGCCGCGGCCGCCGGAGCGAGCCCGTATTGGACGCCCGCCCCGGCCGCTCTCGGGCACGCCCCGCCTCAGCCGGAGTGGCCGGAGACCTGGCGCCGGTCGATCGCCTGGGCGGGCGGGGTCGGCGTGGTCGTCGTCGTGGTCGCGATGCTGAGCGCGGCGGCGCCGGTGGTTCGCCGACGCCGCCCCTGATCGGCTCAGCTGAAGGAGCTGCGCGTACGCGCGATGGCCTCCAGGTTGCGCTCCTCGGCCTGGGTGAACTTCTGCCCGGACTGCAGGATCGCGTTGGCGAAGTCCTCGCCGACCCCGTTGAGTTGCTGCGCACCGGTCTGCCATTCGCCCTGAAGCTGCGCGTACGCCGCCTTCGACGCGCCGTCCCACGTCTTGATCCGGTCGGCCATGAAGTTCTCCAGGCCGGTGAGACGCCCACGCATGTCGTGCAGCATCGCCTGGAACTCGTTCGACGCCGCGATCAGCTCCGCGATGGGCACGTTGAGCACGTTGTTCGCCATGGTCGTCTCCTTACTGGTTGTTGAGTCCGGCGCTGACGTAGCTGAACGACGAGCTGGCCATGCCCGAGGGCACCGAGGCCACGCCGTCGAGGACGCCGACGGTGCTGCCGTCGGTGCCGTGGAGGTCACTGGCGATCTGGTTGTTGATCAGGTCGGCCAGGCCGCCGAGCGCCGCGTCGATGTGGTGCATGGCGTTGATGAACTTGGTGCGCTCGTTGGCGAAGGTGTCACCGGACAGGCCCTGCCAGTCGATGGTCAGCCGCTTGAGGATCTGCGCCGCCAGTTCGTCGAGTTCCTGCTTGGTCTTGGCCGCGAACTGCGCGGCGTCCTGCATGTCGTTGAAATGGACTTTGACGATGTCACCAGACATCTGCCGCTGCCTTTCTCTCGGAGGTGCTTGTCGGACGGATGGGTTTGCTTACCTCGTGCCGCGTCAACCGGCGGCGAGTCGTTGGGCCAGCGTCGGCGGCGTCCGGCCGCGTACCGGCTCGGTTTCCGGGGTCGCGGCCAGCGCCGTCGACCGGGGTGCGGGTGGCTCTTCGGCCCGCGGTACGCCGATCGCCGGACGGCGTACGCCGAGCGCGATCGGGCCGGACGCGACGGCCGAGCCGGCCACGGGCGGCAGCGCCGACGAGCCGCGCCCGCTGAGTGCCTGCTGCGCCGTCATCGCCGCCTGTGGCGTCATCGACGGGCCCGTGGCGGTCACCGCCGCCGGTGGTTCGGCGGTGAGCAGCTGCTCCAGCCCGCTGCCGCGGGCCGACAACGCGGAGACGTCCACCGCCGCCGGAGGCGTCAGGGCGGACGGCGTCTGGGCCGGCCCGAACCGGCCGTCCAACGCGGCCAGCCTGCGTTCCAGCGCGGTGGCGGCCCGCCGGGCGATCACCGGTCCGGTCGGCGGGTGCGTACGCCGGCTGCTGAGCGCGGGCAGCTGCGGTGGGGCGGCCAGGATCGGCCCGGCCGGCAGCCGTCCGAGCACCGTCTGTTGTGGACCGTACGCGCCCGGCAGCCCGGTCAGCGTCGGCTGGTTCGCGGTCGGCAGCAGGCTCGCCTGGTCTGCCGGAGTGCTTCCGGGCGGCAGCCGGTTCAGTCCACGAAAGTCCGCCGGGGACAACAGGTCGGGACGCGGTTCGACGACCGGGCCTTGGGGCAGGTCGGCGAGCGGCTCGATCAGCCCTGGCGGCTGCGCATCGGTCGGCGCACGGTCGGCCAACTGCTGCGGCGAGTACGGCCGCCACGGTTTCGCGGCGTCGGCGCCCCGGTAGCGGGGCGGCACCGTGCCGGGGTCGCCCAGCCACCGTGATCCGGTGATCAGGTCGGCCGACAACTTCTTGCCGACCGGCCGGATCTTCTTCGCGTACTTCTTGTTGAGCCGGGCGTAGATCGCGGCGGCCTGCTGTTCGTACTCCGCCTTGGTGTCGGCCTTGATCTTCTTGAGCGCCTCTTCGAGCTCCTTGCGGAACTGGGCGAGCAGTTCCTCCGCGCGCTGCCGGGCCTCCTCGATGTCGGAGGTCAGCTTCTCCAGGACCTCGATGCGCGTCTGCAGCCCGTCGATCCAGGTGTCGAGGGCGAACGAGTGCGCGCCCGCGAACCAGAAGTAGCGCTCCTGGGCGAGGCCGGAGTTCCAGGCGTCGCGGACGAACCGGGCCCGGCCGTCGACGATCTCCACGTGCCGGGAGAACTTGCCCAGCACCAGCCCGTACGCGTCGCCCAGCCGCCGGGGACCGTTCGGGTCCTCGCTGAGGATCATGTCGACCATGACCTCGAAGCTCTCGATCCCGTCCCAGTCGGTCGACTGCTGATCCGGTATTTCGAGCTGCTGCGTGGAAACCGTCTCGTCGAACCCGAAGTAGTCACGCCCCCCGTTGGGCTGACTCACGGAAAGAGCCCGTCCCGGGCCGCCGTCGTGAGGGACGTCTCCACGCCGTCCATGCTGTGGTCGGCCGTCCGGTCCGCCTCGTCGTAGCTGTCGGCCGAGACGCCGACCGAGTTGCCGAGGGCGTACACGCCGTGCAGGATGTCGTCGGCCAGCGCGGACAGGGCCGCGGTCTGCGTCTTGGCGGACTGCCCGAAGAACAGGCTCTCCAGGATCTTCGGATTGCCGGCGGGCACGTTCGCGGACGCGTTGGCGACGGCCCCGTTCACCACGTCGGACTCGAAGACGGCGAACTCGCCGCCCATGCCGCCGTAGGCTCCCGGCTCGCCGACCAGGGCCTGGGCGGCCTGAGTCATCACCTCTTTGGAGGTGGTGATGGTCGTCTCGGCGATCTCCGCCGAGGACGCGTCTTCGTGAGGGATCATGCGATCCTCCATTGTGGCCAGCTCCGCCGGGAACCAGTTGGCCCGATCATAGCGGTCACGGTGCGGCGATCGCCAGCTCCAACTTGGACAGTACGGGCCCTTGCGGTAGCCGATCGACGAGCGTGCTGGGCATCCGCACCACACCGGCTCCGGCGTACCCGAGCAGCGTCAGCGCGTCGGCCGAGTTCACCGCGTACCGGCGCCCGGTCTCGGTGACCAGGTAGACCGGGCCGGCGGTCGCTTGTGGACTGGCCAACGCCATCACGAGGACGCCCCGGCCCGGCTGGACGGCCACCTCGTCGGCGAGCAACGCGCCCGACACGGCCACGCCGTCGCCGACGGTGGCGACGCCGAAGTCCGGCACCTCGGCGCCCACCACGATGCCCCGGTCGTCCGTGGCGTCCGACACGATCTGGCAGACCACCCCACCGGACCGGGCCGCCGGGACCATCGGCGGCACCGAGCCGTCGCCGAGGTTCGGCGCGTCCAGCGCCGCCATCTTCTTCACCCCCGCCAGTTGGAGCTGATCGATCGGGCGCGACGGCGTGTTGTCCCCGGCAGTGGCTCGGATCAGGGCTTCCTGCACCGCGCTGATCGGCTGGAGTCCGCCCGGCCGCGCCACGAACCGCTGCGTGGCGGTCCCGTCGGTCGCGACGTACAGCTGCCCGACTTTCGCACCCGCGAGGCTCGCCACCGCGCCGCCCCGGCCGTCGATCGCGATCTTCGTCAGCGGCGCTCCGGCCGGCAGGGTCGCGAGCCAGGCCGCGTCGACCGGCACCACGTCCGTGGAATCGACGGCCAGCGCGCTGCGGACCACATCGGGGTCACGCAATTCGTGCCGCTGCCCACTCAAGATCAAGTGGTACGCCGTCCCGTCGGTGACCACCACCGCACCGTCGCCGAGATCGTCCCCCGCGACCTCCGTCCCCGGCAGCAGAACCGATCTCGGCCCGTTCCGGTCGGCGGCGGCGCAGAACGACCAGGCCCCGGTGAGCAGGTCCGCCGCGGCGGGCAGGACCGGCGGCGCGTCCACGATGCCGACAGCGGCCCCGCGTGGCCAGGTCAGCGAGGCGCGCGCCACCCGGACGGGGTCCTCGTGCACGCCGCGGAGCAGGGCCGCCGAGGTGAAGTTGACCGTCGGATAGAGCCGCACCCCGTCGCACACGTACGCCGCCCCGGTCTCCTTCTCGATGATGATCCGCTGGCAGCTCGTCCAGCTCTTCGCCCCGAGCGGATTGATCAGGCCGTAGACGCCGACGGCGGCGACGCAGATGACCAGGATCATGACCGCCGCCAGGGTCACCCCGGGCAGCCGCGACCCCGACCACTCCAGCGGATCCGGTTTCTGCGCCGTCAGGGCGGTGTGCAGGCGCTTGCGCAGGAACTGGCGGGCGTGGATCTGGTCCCGGCGGGTCAGCATGCCGGCCGCCCGTCGGCGCGGCGGCAGTCGCGGTCAGCCACCGATGCCTCGCGCGAACCCGAAGACTCCGGCGACCGCGGCGGCCAGCACGGCACCGGCGATGATCAGGACGGTCTCGGCGATGTCGCCCGACCGGCTCAGGCCCGGCGGCGCCGGTTTGCGGGCCAGCGTACGCGCGAGCCCGAACGCTCCGGCCGCGCACAGCAGCAACCCGATCACGACGGGCACGACGATGCGCGTACGCGTCTCGGCGAGCACGTCCTCCCACAGCAGCGCCGCCAGGACCGCCGTCCCCATGGCCGCGCCCAGCAGCAGCGGCAGCCGATGGCGTACGGCGGCGAACGCCCGCGCCCGAAGCGCGATCACCACGACGGCCGCACCGGCGAGCAACCGCGCCGACAGGTCGTCCCGGCTCGCCAGGATGGCCGCACCCCCGAGCACGATCGCCGCGAGCCCCCACAGCAGCCCGGTGAGCAGCCGGTCGCTGCGCCGCACGAGGTGGGCGATCTCGGCCGGGTTCGGCAACGGCTCGTCCACCGGGGTCTCGGTGGACGGCCGGGGCACCATGGGACCAGGGAGGCCCGCCTGGCTCGACGCGAGCCGGGGCAGCCACGGCGACAGCAGCAGCCCGACCGCCACGACGACCGCCGCACCGGCCGCCGGGGTCGTCGCCATCGCCAGCAGCGCCCCGGCCGCACCGGCGATCCCCGTGGTCAGCAGCGCGACATGCGATGTCTGGAACTCACGCAGCAGGACGAGGCCGACGACCGCGGTCAACGCCAAGGTGGCCGACGCGACCAGGAGCTGCGCTCGCCCCGCCGAAACCGAGTCGGTCACGAGCACCGTCGAGCCCAGTACGGCGTACACATAGGCCGAAATGGTGAGCACTATGGACGGTGAGCGGCCGGCGGTCAGCCGGCTCACGAGCGCCGCGCCGCCGAGCAGGAGCACCGTGGCCCCGAGCAGGCAGGCGCCGGGCGTGACCCACGGCGGCCCGGACCGCAGTACGCCGACCAGCGTGAGCCCGAGCAGCCCACCCATCGCGGCGGCCCCCGTGACCGTCGTATGCCGAACGGACCAGCTCGCGCCCAGGGACTGAGCCTGGTGCGCGGCGGCGTCGGCGAGGTCGTCGAACTCGGGCTCCGGCCACTGCTGATCCTGCGGCGAAAGCAGCAGCGTGTCACCATCCACAATGTTCTGCGCGGACAGCGACTTCGCCGGTTCGAGCAGAGTGCCGTCCATTTTGCGCAACACCCAGCCGTGATGGGACACGCCCTCGTCCGCCAGGTCGACGCCGCCGTGTCGCAGCAGCGTGGCCTGCAGACCGACCAAAGGAAGGTAATCCGGGATCGCGAGATCTACCCGGCGCTGCGGGCTCAGAAGTACGATCCGCGTCAGCCCGAGACTCGCCGACTGCACCATGGCGAATCATCGTAAGGCAAGCTTCGCCACGGGGAGGTCCTATGACGACGGTCGTACGCCGCCGCCCGGCCCGGCGGCCCGCTCCGCCGTATCCGAGCGGGGAGATCGTGCTCGAGGAGGTGCCCGCCGTTCCCGCGCCGACCGGCGGCGGCTGGACGAGGGCCTTGATGGTGCTGCCCATGCTGGCCGGGTCGGCGGCGGTCGCGCTGATCTTCGCCGGGCAGAGCAACCGGCCACTGGCCTACCTGACCGGCGGCCTGTTCGGGGTGTCGGCTCTCGGCATGGTTCTGATGCAGGTCTCGCTCTACGGCAGCGGGCAGACCAAACAGCAGATGCACGCTGCACGTCGCGAGTATCTGTGGAATCTGGACGCCTGCCGCCGATCCGTTCGCGGCACGGCGCGCGAGCAACGATCGGCCGAGTACTACCGGCATCCCGCTCCGGCCGGTCTCTGGACCCTTGTGGACAGTGCGCGTCTCTGGGAGCGTCGCCGGGTCGATCTCGACTACTGCCTGGTCCGCATCGGACTCGGGCCTCGGGAACTGGCGACCAAACTGGTGCCCGGCCCCACCACGCCACCGGAGAAGGCCGAGCCGGTGGCCGCGGCGGCGCTCCGGCGGTTCCTGCGCACGTACACCGAGCTGCCCGACCTGCCGGTGGTGCTGGCCTTGAACGGGTTCGGCCGAGTGTACGTGCGCGGCGACGTCGCACGCGGACGGGCGATGGTCCGGGCGATGCTGGCCCAGGCGGTGACCTTCCACTCCCCCGACGACCTGCTCGTCAGCGTGTGCGTGGGCGGATCGGCCCGGCCGCAGTGGGAGTGGGCGAAATGGCTGCCGCACGCGCAGCACCCGACCTCAGTGGACGCGCTCGGATCGCTACGCCTGATGGCGCCGAGCATCGTGGCGCTGGAGGCGATGCTGGAGGAGCACCTGAACGGCCGCCCGCGGTTCGACCCGAACGCCGGCGACTCGCAGCACGACGGCCCGCACCTGCTCTTCGTGGTGGACGGCGGCGACACCGCCGGATCCGACCATCTGACCGCCGAGGCGGGCGTCGAGGGTGTCACGGTGCTCGACCTGACGACCGAGCCGCCGCGCAATCTCGATCGCGCCACCCTGGTCCTGCAGATCGCCCCGGACGGCGCCCTGTCCGCCCGCACCTTCGACGGCGAGCGGCCCCTCGGTCACGTCGACGAACTGGGCCTGATGGCGGCCGAGGCGCTGGCCCAGCAGGTGTCGGCGCTGCGCCCGGCCACGGCGGCCGCCGCCGACCGGGCGATGAACGCCGAGCACGGGCTCGCGGAACTGCTCGGCATCGGCGACCCGGCGGCCTTCGATCCGCAGGTGACCTGGGCGCCCCGGCCCACCCGGGAACGGCTACGCGTGCCGATCGGCGTCGGACCGGACGGCGAGCGGCTGGAACTGGATCTCAAGGAGTCGGCGCAGGACGGCATGGGACCGCACGGCCTGCTCATCGGCGCGACCGGCTCCGGCAAGTCCGAGCTGCTGCGTACGCTGGTCCTCGCGCTCGCCGTGGCGCATCCGCCCGAGATCCTCAACTTCGTCCTCGTCGACTACAAGGGCGGCGCGACCTTCACCAAGCTCGATCTCCTGCCGCACACCAGTGCGGTCATCACCAACCTCGCCGACGAACTCCCGTTGGTCGACCGCATGACCGACGCGATCAACGGCGAACTCGTACGCCGCCAGGAGCTGCTGCGAGCCGCCGGGAACTACGTCTCGCAACGCGACTACGAACGCGCCCGGCTCGCCGGGGCGCCGCTCGATCCGCTGCCGAGCCTGTTCGTGGTCTGCGACGAATTCTCCGAGCTGCTGTCGGCCAAGCCCGACTTCATCGACATGTTCGTCCAGATCGGACGCGTCGGCCGGTCGCTCGGAATTCACCTGCTGCTGGCCAGCCAACGGCTCGAAGAGGGCCGGCTCCGGGGCCTGGACACGCACCTGTCCTACCGGATCGGCCTGCGGACGTTCTCCCCGGCCGAGAGCCGGGCCGTGCTGGGCGTGACGGACGCGTACGAGCTGCCCCGGGCGCCCGGCCACGGCTACCTGAAATACGGCACCGACCCGCTGAGCCGGTTCCGGGCGGCGTACGTGTCCGGGCAGTATCGCTCGGCCGACCAGCTCACCACCGTCGGCGGCGACGCCCGGGTGCACGTGTTCAGCTCCATGTACGTCGCCCCGGCCGACGCCGACGTCACCGCCGGGGCCGAAGCCCAGCCGGAGGCGTCACCGGCCGACGAGTTCGACGCCGCACCCACCGGGCCCACGCTGCTCGACGTGCTCACCCAGCGGCTGCACGGCCGGGGTGCGCCGGCCCATCAGGTGTGGCTGCCGCCGCTCGACGAACCGCCGACACTCGACCAGGTGCTCGGCGATCTGCGGGCCGACGACGACCGCGGCCTCACCGTCGCCGACCCGACCCTCCAAGGCAAGCTCCTGATCCCGCTGTCGCTGGTGGACAAGCCGTTCGAGCAGCGCCGCGATCTGCTGCGGCTCGACCTGTCCGGCGGGTACGGGCACGTGGTGGTCGTCGGCGGACCGCAGTCGGGCAAGAGCACCCTGCTGCGTACGCTGATCTCCGCGATCGCGCTCACCCACACGCCCCGGGAGGCGCAGCTCTACTGCCTCGACTTCGGCGGCGGCACGCTGGCCGCCCTGCGGCGGCTGCCGCACGTCGGCGGCGTCGCGCCCCGGCAGGACGTCAACCAGGTACGCCGGACGGTCGCCGAGGTGCTCGGCGTACTGAACCAGCGGGAGAAGTTCTTCCTCGAGCACGAGATCGACTCGATGGCGACCTTCCGCCGCCGCCGGGCCGCCGGAGACTTCCCCGACCAGGCGCACGGCGACGTCTTCCTCGTCGTCGACGGCTGGCTGACCCTGCGCAACGAATTCGAGGACGTCGAGCAGCAGGTCGTCGACATCGCCAACCGGGGACTGTCGTACGGCGTCCACGTCGTCGCGTCCGCCGCCCGCTGGTTCGACGTGCGCGGCGGCGTACGCGACAGCTTCGGGACCAAGCTCGAACTACGGCTCGCCGACCCCGGCGACTCCGGAGTGAACCGGCGCTCGGCGGCCAACGTCCCCGAACGGTCACCGGGCCGGGGCATCACGCCGGACGCGTACCAGTGCCTGACCGCGTTGCCTCGCATCGACGGGCGGCCCACCGCCGACGACCTCGCCGACGGCACGCAGAACCTCGTCGACGCCGTACGCCAAGCCTGGCGTGGCCCGGCCGCACCCCCGGTACGCCTGCTGCCCGACCGGTTGCCCGCAACCAGTCTGGCTCAGGGCCCCGACCTGCCGGGCATCGCGCTGGGCGTCGCCGAACGCGACCTGCTCCCGGCGTACGTGGACCTGACCGGTGGCGACTCGCACATGCTGATCTTCGGCGACACCGAGTCCGGCAAGTCCAACCTCCTCGTGACGATCGCCAACGCCATCGCCCAGCGGCACACGCCCACCGAGGCGAAGATCATCGCCGTCGACTACCGGCGGTCACTGCTGGGCCGGCTGCCCGAGAGCCACCTCCTGGCGTACGGGACGTCGGCGGACATCACCCGCGGAATCCTGACCGACGCGGCGGCCGTCATGAAGGAACGCCTGCCCGGCCCGGACGTCACCCCGGAACAGCTTCGCGCCCGCGACTGGTGGCGCGGCAGCGACCTGTATCTGCTGATCGACGACTACGACCTGGTCGCCACCGACCGCAACCCGGTGCACGCCCTGCACGAATACCTCAGCCAGGCCCGGGAGGTCGGCCTCCACGTCATCGTGGCCCGCCGCAGCGGAGGCGCCCAGCGTGCCTTCTACGACCCGGTGCTGAGCCGTCTGCGCGACCTGGCCTCGCCCGGCGTGGTCCTGTCCGGCAACCGCGACGACGGGCCGTTGCTGGGCACCGTGAAACTGGGCCCGCTGCCGCCCGGACGAGGCTGGCTGGTCACCCGCCGGGAAGGCGCCCGGCTCATCCAATGTGCTCTGTCGGAGGTGGAGTGACGGCCGACTGTCCATTCGCTACTCTGGGATCGTCCGCAGCGGGGAGGAGCGGCGATGACCGATTACTGGGGTCTCACCCACGAGGACATCCGGGTCGAGAACATGGCCGGTTTCGACGAGTTCCGGAAGAAGCTGGCCTCGAGCGAGGCGACGTCGGCGCTGCCCGCGAGCGCCGAAGAGCTAGGCAAGGCCGTCGGCACCTATGCCGGGGCCAAGGCTTCGCCCAAGGACGGGGTCGCCTTCAACGAACTGGAGTTCTTCCGCAATCGCGTCCGAGTCCAGAGCGGTGACCTGGGCAAGTTCGCCGGGGAGGCCGCGAGCGGCCTGGCCGGATTCGCCGAAACCGCGACGAGGGTGTACGCCGAGTATCGGACCGCCGACGCCACCTCGTCGAAGATCCTGCAAGCGTCCAAGGACGTCAAGGCGGTCGACCACGACGTGGCCGATGCCACGACCCACACTCGCTCGGGTCTGCCCTACGACGCCCGAGGCTGGGACCTCAACCGCAGCAAGATCGACGACACGGACTACTACAGCATCCCGCCGACCGACACCGCCGCCAGGACAGAGTGGTCACGCGCGGACGACAAGCCCGGCGACGTCTTTCAACGCGTCTACACCATCCTGAACGCCGAGAGCCCGGACTACCTCCACCGGATCGCCGAGCTCTGGCGTCACATCCGGGATCTGCTGATCATCGCCGGCAAGGATCTGCGAACCACCACCGACAAGCACCTCGCCGGATGGACCGGATCGGCGAGCCTGGCCTTCCACACCCGCGTGCTGGAGTCGATGCGGTCGATCAACACCTGGCACATCTCCGCGTTGCACCGCGCCGAGCAGATCGGGCAGCAGGCCGATCAGGTGGCGGGAGCCCAGCAGGCCGTGCGCCTGTTCCACCCGGTCTATCTCGCGGTCAAGGCACTGCCCGAGACGGTCGCGCTCGAAGCGGACAGCGAGAACGGCCATATGGTCGTCCCGTGGATCCAGGTCGACAACGTCGAACGGACCAAGCTCCTGCTGGACCTCGACATCCGCGCGCTCAACGTCGCGCTCCCGCTGGCGAACGGTCTCCTCCAGGCGGCCGACTGGCATGCCCCGGCGATGTATCCGGGCATTCTGGCGACCGGTGCGAAGATCGAGACGCCGTTCGTGGACACGAAGTCCGACGTGCCCGTCCGGCGGACCGGTGGCGGCGTGCCGACCGGTACCGGTCCGAAGACCGGCGGCGCAGACCCCCGCAAGCAGTACGAGGCGGCCGTCAAGCAGCTCCAGCAGCAGAACCAGGACCTGCGGGACGCGTACGAGAAGCAGATCAAGAAGCTCCAGGAGCAGGCGCAGCGGCAGATCGACGCCTTGCAGAAGCAGATGCAGGATCAGCAGAAGCAGGCACAGGACGCCCTTCAGCAGACCCAGCAACAGGCGCAGGACCAGCTCGACAAGGCCCAGGACTCGATCGACCAGGGCCGGCAGCAGGCCCAGCAGCAGATCGAGGACCTGCAGAAGCAGCTCCAGGAAGCGGCGGCCGGGTCCGTGAGCGCTCCGGGCCTCGGGTCCATTCCGTCCGTCATCGGCTCGCTGGGTTCGCTCGGTTCCCTGGGCTCGCTCGGCGGCGGCACCGGCGGCGGTTCGGGGACGTTCGGCAGTACGGGGGCGGGATCCGCTCTGTCCACAGTGGGTGCCGTCGACATGCTGGGCCGTAGTGGCGTCAGCGGGACGGCGACGACAGGGCTCGGCACGTCCGCGCTGTCGGGCCGGGCCGCGGCCACGGCGAGCCCCGGCGGGATGCCGTTCATGCCGCCCATGGGGGGCGGGGCTCCGGCCACCGGCGGCGGTGGTGCGCTGGCCGGGCGCCGGGGACGCCCCGTGCTGCCCGAGGAGAAGAAGAAGCCGCAAGCCAAGCCGCGCATCGTCGATCCCGACGGTGACGGCACCACCGAGGTGCGCCCGTCCGGCGGCGCGCGCGCCCACTCCCGCAGCACCGACGACCGGGCCGCGACCGTCGCGCGTACGCGCAAGGCGCCGGAGACCGAGTCGGGGCAGGCGCTCGGGCGTACTGCCTGAGGTCGCGGAGTCACGCGTAACGAGAGGTGTGCATGATCGTCTGTGAGGCCTGCGGGATGCCGGACCCGTCAGGCGGTTCGTACTGCGTCAACCCATCCTGCGGGGCCTTGCTCCCCCAACCGGCCCGGCCCGCACCGCCCGTGGCCCCCGAGCCGCCACCCGCACCGGTCGCGCGCCGGCCCACGCCGCTGGAGACCTTCGGGCGGTGGACGGCCGGCCTGGTCACGGCCGCCGGCCGGAAG
>JABFYB010000474.1 GCA_013361475.1 Hamadaea sp. | reverse complement strand
GCCGACGACGACCATGCGGTCCTCGGCCTTCTTCATCGGCTCGACGGTGATGGTGAGGGTGATCGCGCCCTTCTTGCCGGTGTCCTTCACCCGGGCGATGAGCGTGTGCAGGGCCTCGCCGAGCTCGTCGTGAGTGCGGCCGCGGCCGTGCTCGAGGAGGAAGTCGGCGAAGGGCCGGATGTGTGGGTCGTCGTCGTGCTGGTGCTGTGCGGTCATGCTGCGGTTCCTTCCTGGTGGAGTCGTGCGTTGCGGGAGAGCTGGTCGAGCAGGTCCTGGCGGCCTGCGCGCTTGAGGGCGAGCTGGAGGCCGGACCGGTCGGCGTAGCCGAGGCGTCGGGCGAGCTGCTCTGCGGTGCTGAGGGGCTCGTCGTCGAGGAGGAACTCGACGTCCTCGACGAGGTCCTCGAGGGCCCGGCCGCGGTTCGTCGCGCGCGACTGTCCGAGCTCGGGCGTGGCCGCCGGGTCGTCGATGGCTTCGTCGTCCCAGGCGAGTGGGGGCGCCCAGCCGGCGATGAGTGCGCGGCGCCGGGATCGGGATGCGGCGATCCGCTCGCGCTTGTTCGTCTCGGGCGGCGGCTGGTTCCACAGGCGGTCGTACGTTGCGCGGACTGCGTCGCGAGTCTTGACGCTGATTGCGCCGCCGTGGATGGCCTTGTCGAGTGCCTGCCGGTCGAGGCCCGACTGGGCGCTGATCTGCCCGACGGACCAGCCGAGGAAGCAGAGCGCCTGCAGCCGGCGGCCGGTGCCGGTGCCGTCAACGGGGAGGCCGGCTGCGAGGTCGAGGCGGACGCCGAGGATCTTCTCCTCGGTCGTGGGGCGGATGCGCTTTGAGGGGGCGAGGTTGCGCGTCCGGTCGCCGTAGAGCAGCTTCCACATGACCGACGGCTGGACCTGGGCGGCGTGCGCGATGCGCTTCCAGCCCATGCCCTGGGTCTGCAGCGCGCGGACGTGCGCGCGCGCTGGCGCGGCGTCGACGTAGATGGTCTTGCCGTAGAGGTGTCGGCGCTCGAGTCCGCGCTGGTAGGCGGAGGCGGCGTCGCGGCAGGGGCGGCAGCGGCACTTGTCGATGACGTAGCGGACGCGGTCGCCGTGGGGGTGCTTGCCGTCGTGGAGGCACGGGCGTTCCTCGCCGGAGGCTGCGAGTCGGTCGAGGCGTCGCTGTCGACGTGCCTGGCGTTCGCGCTCGTTGTCGCAGGAGTGCAGCTTGAGAGAGCGGGCGGCGTGGTTGGGGGTCGTGACGGGGGTGGTGAATCCGCAGTCATCGCAGTGCAGCTGGCTGTCCCGGGGCTGGCGCGCGGTCATGTCGCTCACGCCGCCTTTCGTGGGTAGTGGCCGTGCGTGTTGTAGGTGACGCCGCAGCGGCAGACGTACGTGAGGCAGTGCTTGGCCCACCAGGCGAGCCCGCCGGGCTTCTTCGCCGCGTCGCAGTGGGGTCGGTTGTCGGTGCTGATGCGCCCGCACTCGGGGCACTTGGCTGCGGCGGTGGCCATCAGGCGACCGCCTTGCTGTCGACGCGGTCGGCGACGAGCACCGCGAGGGCGTAGGCCTGCCAGATGTCGGCGCGGAAGCCGTAGAACCAGCCGGGCGCGGCCTTGGTGCCCTTGCCGCGGTTCGGCTCACCGGACGCGAACCGGTCGATGAGGGCCTGGGCGATGTTGGCGTCCTTGGCCTTCGCGGAGTGGCAGTGGTGCAGCTTCACTTCGCGGCGATAGACCAGCTCGGCGGAGTGCGTCGATGCCTCGTCGAACCGGCCGATCCAGACGCAGGTCTCGAAGACCTCCTTGCCGACGGCCATGCCGTAGGACGCGATCATCTCGATGGCGAACACCTCGACGTCGTCGAACGCCGCCTTGTCGCCGCGGATGTCGGCGAGGAGCTCGTGGTTGTCGATCTTGCCGACCTCGATGGGGCGCCGGGTGTGGGCGTTGATGAGGGCGTAGCCGGACTCGGTGTTGCCCGGGTCGATGGCGAGGATGCGGCTCATCGTGGGTCACCGCCGTTCCGCTGCTGGGAGACCCACACGCTGGCGCCGGCGCAGACGACGAGGACGATGCCGAGGATGATGGCTGCGAGCTCCATCACGCGACCTCCGATTCGATTGCGGGAGCGGGGAGCTGGTCGGGTGACCAGCCGGCGGGCAGGTCGGCGACCGGCCACTGGGTGTTGGCGACGAACGTCGGGTCGACGTCGTCGGGCTTCTTCCGCTGCTCGCCGCGCTTGTAGGCCTGGAACGAGGCGGCGGAGCGGGCGTACTGCTCGGCCTGCCAGTCGTGCAGCCGGTCGAGGGGCCAGTCGGCGGGGCTGATGCGGTCGACGCCGCGGGGGCCGTCGAACTGGCCGAACCGGTCGGGCTGGTGCGCGAGACGCCAGGCGAGACGGCCGGCCGCGAGAGCGTCGGCCTCGGCGCCGTGGGCGTCGTCCTCGGTGAGCGGGATGCCCCAGAGGCGGCAGCACTCGACGAGGGTGTGGGGGCCGCAGGCGTCGTCGGGGCGGCGGCCGTTGGGCTTTCCGGGCCGGTACGGGTCGAGGTGCTTCTCGATGACCATGGTGTCGATGACGGGCTTGATGCCGGACAGCGACGCGGCGAGGTACTTGTGGCCGTGGCGTACCAGCTCGGCGTGCAGGAGCGTGAGGTCGTAGCCGACGTTGTGTCCGACGATGGGAACGCCGGACCCGACGCAGGACAAGAGGTCGACGCCGATCTCCTTGACGCTGGTGGCGGCGTCGCGTCCGTGGGTGCGAGCGTGCTCGGTCGTGATGCCGTGTACGTCGGTGGCGCCCTGCGGGATCTCGATGACGGGGTTCACGAGCCAGGTGCGGGTCGTGGCCCTATGGCCGGCGCCGACCTCGATGACGGCCGCGGTGACGATGCGGTCGCGGTGCGGGTCGACGCCGGAGGTCTCCAGGTCGAAGAGCGCGAGGCGCCCGGTGTGCCAGGACATGGCGGTCACCAGTCCGGCTCGGTGGTCGGGTCGGCGTCCGGGTCGTAGGTGGCGTACTCGCTCCGCGGCGGGTCCTGCTCGTCGATGACCTCGCCGGTCACCTCGTCAGCTACGAACTCGTCACCCGCGTGCGGGTCGGCTGCCTGCTCGAGGCCGGTCTCGGTGACGGGCTGGTCACGGACCGCGCCGATCGAGCCGGGCCCGACCTGCTCGGCCTCGACGGCCTTGACGGCGCGCAGCTGCTCGCGCATGTACTCGGCCGAGGTCGGCACCCACTTCGCCAGGCGGTGGACCGCGGTCTTGAGCCACATCGACTCTTCGTGCTTCACCCACGGCGAGTAGGCCGAGTTGGCGCCCTGCGACGAGTCCTTGGCCCGGGCGATGTCGTGCTTGTTGAGGACGACGACCTTGCTGGTGGCGCCGTCCTTCATGACCGCGTATGCGTAGACGAGGCGCAGCGGGCCGCGGTCCTCGGCGTCCCAGTCGATCTCGTGGGTCGGTCGGGCGTCGCGGCCGGGGCGGTAGGAGAACGTGTCGTTCTGGCGGACGGCCTCGACGATCACCGAGGAGACGGCGCCGGCGCGGTAGATGAGCTCGACGACGCCCTGGTAGCCCATCTGGCCTCGGACCTGCATCTGGCCCTTCACCTTCTGCGGCACGAGGTAGTACTGCTCGGTGCCAGGCTCGAGGCCGCGGCGGGCGGCGTCGAGGAGCGCGCCGAGGAACGACGCGGGGTTGGACCGGGCGGCCTGCTCGAGGTTCCGGTCGCGGCGGAGCGCGCCGATCGCGACGCGGCACCACGTCTCGGGCTTGATGTGTGACGGGAGGACGACGGCGAAGTCGCCCTGGTACTGCTGGACGAGTCCGGCCGGGGTGCCCGGCTCGACGCGGGTGACGGCGGTCATGATGCGTGCCTTTCGGTCAGGAAGGTCGCGGTGAGCCCGCGAGCCGGGTTGAGGTACGGGGTGGATCCGCCGCGGCCGGCTCGCCGGTAGGCGACGGTCTGGCCGGTGGCGGTCTTCGCGACGCGGGCGCTGCCGAGCTGGAGCGAGATCTGCGCTGCGGCGCCGCGGTAGGCGGTCTCGGCGTCGTCCTTCGCGGCCTTGGCCTCGGCGTAGTGGACGGCCAGGGCGAGGTCGATCTCGACCTCGGCGTCCTCGATGTCGGGGTGCAGCTTGCGGATGGCGCGGTAGGTGGCGTCGTGCTCGTCGATGGACGGCGCGTTGGTGAGCCGGCCGAGGGACCGCATGAAGGTGTCGGCCTCGTCGACGAGCCACGCCTGCTTCTGCGGGTTCGCGTCGACGACGTACTCGCGGAACTCCATGAACGACGTGAGCACCGAGAAGTAGCAGCGGCGCCGGCCGGTCACGAGGAGGGTCCACTGGGCCTGGTCGTCGTAGTAGACGGGCACCTCGTCGGTGCCGGGCTCGCCCCACTCCCAGTCCTTCGTCGAGGTCTTGCACTCGAGGAGGTCGTCGTCGTCGACGAGTGCGTCGGGCGAGGCGATCTGCCAGCCGAAGAGGTCGCGCTCCCAGGTGCCCGTGCGCTCGACGCGCAGGTCGGGGTGCTGGTCGCGGAACCACTGGCGCAGGGCGGGCTCGAGGTAGTGGCCGCGCTTCTTCTCGTCGGCGTTCTCGCCCTCGTCCCAGTCGAGGTTCCCGGACATCTTGTGCCACAGGGAGAATCGGGACTCGTAGGGCGAGTGGCCGACGACGGCGGCGATCTTGGAAGCGCTCATGCGCTTGGCCCACTCGGGGCTGCCGGGCTCGAGGGTCGTGATCTGGGTGGCGCTCACAGGGTCACGTCCTTCGGGTCGTTGTTGAGGTAGCCGTGGGCGACGCCGCGGTCGTGGCAGCCGGTGCAGGTCCACACCCAGGTGCCGTCGATGTGGCGGTCGTGGAAGTAGGCGACGACGCCGCAGATGCGTCCGAGGAAGCGGAGCTGGCACGTTTTGGGCTCGGCCGGCTCGGGCTCGGCTGGCTTCTCGGCGGGCGCCGGTTTGAAGGCCAGGACGACGATCGCGACGAAGACGGCGACGAGCAGCGCGAGAGCGAGGATGTTCTGACCAGGCATCAGTCGTCACCCCAGGAGCGCTCGTCCTCGCGGCGGAGCGAGACACAGTCGGACTCGAACTCGCAGACACGCCAGGGCTCGTGGTGGGCGTGGTCGCAGTCGGCCTGCCACTCAGGCCCGGCCTCGAACGAGGCGGCGAGCCGCGGGGGAGCAGGCAGCCAGCGGCCGGCGCTGTCGGTGGTGTCGCGCCAGTAGAGGACGGTGCCGTCAGCGGTCTGCACGGCCGGGTAGGACCAGGACGCGCCTGCGCCGTGGTCGCGACCGACCCGTCCTGGCTGCCCGGTGGGGCGTGCGCCACCAGCGGTCCAGTCCGCGATCGTGGGGTTGAGCAGGCTCGTCATCAGAGGCTCCGCTCGAGGTCACGCGCGGCGGCGTGGCGCTCGGTCGTCGTGACAGGCCAGTAGTTGGTCGTGAGCTCGGCGTCGGTCGGGTCGTAGTCCTCGTGCACCGGGCACGCGGCGACACCGACGCCGGTCTCGCAGACGCACGCCCCGAGAGCCTCGAGCTGCCGCTCCTGCTCGGCGTAGCGGACCTCGAGCTCTGCCCGGTGGTCGGTGACCTTTGCGACGATGTGCTCGACGTCCTCGGGCGTCAACGGGATGCGGACCATGCCGCCGGTCAGGTCGACGAGGGTGAGGTGCGGCGCGTTGCCGAGGAGCGTGAGGCCGACGCCGGCCGAGATCTCGGGGACCTCGCCGTACTCCGGGCTGGGCTTCCACGACGGCACGGTGGGCCGGTGCTTGCCGACGTAGGCCGGTGCGGTGGTGCTGGTCTGCTGCTGGGTCGTCATGAGACGATTCCTTTCGGTCGTGAGCCCGGTTTCTGCTTGGTCGTGGGAGCCGGGCTCCGTCATGTGCGGGAGAGATTCAGGCCGACGCGTCGCGCCGGTACTTGCGGTTGGCCAGCAGGCCTGTGAGGACGCGCTCGGCCTCAGCGGGCAGCGGGCCCTGGGCCTCCGGCTTCGCGAGCTCGCGCTCGATCGCCTCGTCCATCTCGGCCGAGTACTTCGCCAGGCGCGGTTCGTCCTGCTGGCCGGCCGTCACGGCTGCACCTCGTAGCCGAGCTGCTGGAGGGCGTCGGCGTGGTCGCCGGCTTCGAGGGAGGCCAGCGGAGTCCAGGACTTGACTTCGCCGGTCTCGTCGGCGGCGACGACGAGGGTTCCGTGGTCGCCGTTGGTGAGGGGGCCGATGGAGATGACTACGTGCTCGACGGTCTCTCCGGTGGGCAGCCCGATGGGCGGGTCGACCCGGTAGAGCTTGGCGTCGTTCAGCCACCCCAGGGAGCGGATCAGGGTGGCGGTGTTCATGCTGCGTCCGGCCGGCGTGTGGAGGATGCGCCACGCGGCACGCGGCGCACGCCAGAGGTGTCCCGGGCGGCGAAGAGGTCCTCCCAGGGGACGTCGAGGCGCTTGGCGATCGCGACGGCGAGGTCCTCGGAGAGGGTCCGCATCTTGCCGAGCTCGATGAGGCTGATGGCGTTCTGCGAGCAGCGGCAGAGGAATGCCAGGTCTCGCTGGCTCAGCTGGCGCCGCTTGCGCCACCGGGTGATGACGTCGGGGTCCTTGACCTGCATCCATGCCTCACTGCGTCGGATTCGCGTGGTGTGTCTGGTCCTGGCCATCTTGCCCTCCTTTCGTTGTAGTGACAAGTGAAGAATGCGGCACGCGTCATTACTTGTCAAGCGAACAAGTGGAATCGCGGAAGATTCGTACTCAGCGTCAAGCGACACGAGCGGGTAACTTGTCGCGTGGCGCGCGAGTCGCGCTGTTACAAGCGACCACCAAGGAGGACCGTCATCGCCATGGACGAGACATTGGCCGGACTGCTGCGAGAGGCAATGCGCCTCGAGCAGGCGACGTCCGGGCGCGCACTGGGCGACCTGGCCCAGCGGCGAGGCCTCGCCCTGACGCACACGCAGATCAACCACATCCTCGCCGGCACCTATCACTCGAAGCCGAAGCGGTCGACGATCGACGCGATCGCGACGCTGGCTCGGGTGAAGCCGGAGGTGGCATACCGCGCCGCGGGCGTGCCCATGGCGGGCAAGCCGTTCGCTGACGAGCTGCCCCCGGATGTGGACCTGCTGAAGCCGCACCACCGTAAGGCGGTGATCGGCGTCGTGCGTGCCTTCCTGTCCGATGTCAAGGCAGAGGAGTCCAGCGATGGAGCCCCCACCACCCAGGCCGGCAACGCCGGCGCCACAGTGACGAAGATCCCGACCCCGCCCACGATGGAAGACATCGAGTCCGGCCGGGCGGCAGCACACCGCACCAGGCGGCATCGACGAGACGGGGAAGGCGGCCGTCAGTCCTGACGGTTATCTTGCGCTCGCGGGTCGAGCCGACGGCCCACCAGCAAGACAGGGGGCACCGTGGTGCATCATCCGTGGCGGGCGGTCCGCGCACTGGCGGACTGGACCGTGCACTGGACGGCCGAGCTGCCCGAGGGTGTGGACGCCGCGGTCCGTTGGGCCGACAGGACCATCTGGATGCGGCATGGTCTGAGCCAGGTGCAACGCCGCTGCATCATCGAGCACGAGCGGCAGCACATCATCCGCGGGCCAGGTGGGCATGTGCTCTACGAGGAGCGCAGTGTCGACGTCGCCACGGCCCACGCACTCATCAGCCTGGATGCTCTGGTCGATGCGGCCAGGTGGGCGAGGTCGATGCCTGAGCTCGCCGACGAGCTCAACGTGACAGAGGACGTGGTGCACGTCCGATTGAGACATCTGCACCCGTCGGAGCGCGCCGTGCTCCGACGGGCCGCAGCCGAAATGGAAGAGGAGCCGGCGCACTGATGCGCGGGCCAGAGAGCAGGGGAGCACCAAGCATGAAGAGCATCAAGGCAGCCATGGTCGTCATCGCGATGACGGCAGCACTTGCGGCGTGCGGCAAGAGCGAGGCGCCGCCGGCCGCCGCACCCACGACGCCGACCACGACGAGCTCAACGACGTCCGAGACGCCGTCGCCCACGACAACCACCACCCAGGCAGGTCCTGACGCTTTCATCTCCTGGGGAAAGACCTCCGAGATGGGCGACCGTGACATGAGTCAGGCGACCGAGGAGCAGCTGCTGTCCCTGGGCAACGCCGCCTGCGAGGTCATCAAGACGCAGCCCTCGTTCGGGAAGGCAGTCGAGGAGCTGCACACGAGCCTCAAGAGCATGGGCGCCAAGACGTCGGAGGTGGACGCGATGTTCCGCCAGGCCGTCATCAACCTCTGCCCGCAGTACAAGAACCTGCTGCCGTGATCGCACAGCTGCTCGAGTTCGAGCGGGTCTGGCTGAACGACCCCCGCGCCGGCGACGGCCGGAAGGCTCAGGCGATCCGGGAGACGTTCGGCGTCAACGAGACCCGGCACTACCAGCGGGTTGTCGCCGCCGTGTCTACGCGCGAGGCGTGGGAGGCCGACCCTGCGACGACCAGGGTCCTCGCGGAGCGGCTGCAGGCGAGGTCGCGTCAGCGCCAGTGAGGCTCGAGGCGCTCGGTCGACCAGCGCCGGTTTGTTGACGGGTGCACGACGACGCCCTCGAGCAGAGCCGTCGCGAGCCGGCGGCGGCTGCTCGGGGGCAGGTCGAGCCACTCGTCCGCGAGGTTCGGGCCCACCCACGCCGGCAGGGCCGGTGCCGGCGGAGTGGCCACGGTCTCGAGGAGCTTCGTCCTGGCGGCACGGTACTCCGCAAGCGTGATCTCCCGGGACGCCCACATCTCCGCGAGGTCTGTCAGCTGCTCGTCGTCCGGCGCGATGGACCGCACGGGGCGGCCGGGCTTCACCTTGGTGCGGGCGACACGGCGCAGGATCAGCCGGCCGAGGTACTCCTCGGTGAGGTCGGCGGTGATGGAGATCTTGCCGCAGCCGCGGCGGCCGTCGGCCCAGCCGTTGCCGCACCAGTAGCGGTCGCCGTTGCCGCGCAGGGGCAGGTGGCATTGGGAGCAGACGAGGACGCCGGAGAGCCAGTGCCGGAGCGTGTTGTCGCCGCGGGGCGTGCGGTTGGAGAGCTCGTCGCAGACCTGCTGCCAGGTCTCGCGGTCGAGGATCGCAGGCCACGGGGCGTCGCCGACGACCTCGCCGCGGTAGACGAGGAGGCCGGCGACGGCGGGCTTGGTGACGACGGAGCGGACGTGGGCGCCGGCCCAGGCCTTCCCGGACGCTGACGGCGTGCCGGCGTCGTTGAGGCGGGTCGCGATGCTGTTGAGGGAGCGGCCGGCCAGTACGTCGGCGGCGATGCCGGCAATGACCTCGGCCTCGGTCGTGACGACGGCGGAGCGGTCGCCGGTGAGGCCGTAGGCGCGGCGGCCGCCGCCGGACCATCGGCCTTCGGCAGCTGCGGCTTCGCGGGCGCGCGCGACGCGGCGAGCGGTGTCCCGTGAGGACTGGTTGGCCATGGCGACACCGACGCGGGCCATGGTGATGCCGACGCTGTTCTCGAGCTGGAGGGATCCGGTGACGGAGATGGCTTTGCGGCCGGTCTGCTCGCACACGTCGATGAGGTCTTCGAGGTCGCGCGGGTCGCGGACGATGCGGTCGAGGTCGTAGCCGATAAGGATCTCGATGCGGCCTGCGTGGAGGTCCTCGAGCGCGCGGCGGTACTCGGGTCGGACGACGCGGAGGGCGCGGGAGCCGTCGGGGAGGGTGACGGTGCGGCGTTTGTAAGCGCTGGTGTCGTTCTCGACGTAGACCTCGACCACGTCGTGGTCGTAGCGTCGGGCCAGGGCTCGGGTGTCGGTCTCTTGTCGTTGGACGCCGACGCGCTCGTCTTCGCGGTCGCTGCTGATCCTGACGAGGAGGCCGGCCTTCACGGGCTGAACGTATCAGGCTGTTGGCTTCGTCGTCCCGAAGGGTGCTAGGCGAGATATCAGTAGGGGCCGCGTCATGCGGTCACCGTACTCCGTGACCGTCGTTGACGATGGGTCCGAACCTGAATCATGGCGAGGCGGAGCGTCTGGCTTCACCGACGGGCGTGAGGAGTTCGGCGGCGAGCCACTGCTGGGCGAGCACGCCGTCCGCCTCGAGGTAGTAGGAGACGAGGGCGAACCAGCGGCCGTCGCGTTGTTCCCAGGCGAGCACGATGCCGGGGTGTGGGCCGGGTGCTTCGCGGGTGCCGGTAACCCAGGCGTGGCGGCGGCTGGGTGGCGTGGGTGGGATGGGGTGTTGGTGCCCCCGTCCTGATCCGCCGGCCATGGCTACAGTGTGGCGCACGTTAGAACGCCTGTTCGACCCACCTACTCGCCGGGGCGGAAGGCAGTCAGGATGAGCATGGCCAGCTCGATGGCAAGGCCGGCATCTCCGGTAGAGCGCCACGTCGCCACGAGTGCCGCACCGGCGAGCGCAATGGGCCACCTGGGAGGCTTCGGAGAACCGTCGCGTGTCGCTCCGTGGCCGTCGTCGTGCGGGGATATGCTCATGTTCGGTACCACCTTCGTTGTCGCTTAGCCGTGACCAGTGATCGGGTGCCACTCGGCCTCACCCGTTGCCGCGGGTGGGGCCGAACGCTTGCGCCCTTGATCTGCGAATCAGCCTACGGGCGATAACACAAACCGACCTTCATTGAGAGGCGTTGTGGCGGCGTGTCGCCGTGAAGTTCACCTGCACAGGTCTGTTCTTGTACCTTCGGGCGCATGCCCTACCCCGGCCGCCCGGTGCTCGAGGTGCTCCCTGAGTTCGTGGCCACCGCTTCCCCGCGCCAGACGGCGGAGCAGCGTGCCCGGCTGCTGGCGTTCTGTGTCGAGCAGTACGAAGCTGGGCGGTCGCTGCGTGAGCTCGCGGAGCTGACGGGCCGGTCGCAGTCGGCGGTGCGGCGTGCGCTCGACCAGGCCGGTGTGCAGCGGCGTGGGCGTGGGGCGCAGCCTGTCAGAGGTCCGGTCGGCTGACATCGTGACCGCGGCGGCGTCGGGCTACCAAGGCAGTAGGGCAACGAAACTGCCGACCGTCACTAGCACCGTCGCGACGATGGCTAGCCTCACTCCTCGCTGAACCGTTTTGAGGTCCTTCTCCAGATCGCCGAATGCCGGCGTGCCATCGGTGTCCGCGAAGATGATGTTCGTCCCGACGAGGCGCAGGGAGACCACCTGCAGGATCGCGCCGACGGCGAACAACAGCCCGGCGATGATCTTCATCGTGTGAATGTCGCTCATGCGGGAGAACCTATGCGCGGTCGTCCGTCCAGGCATGACGAAGCGCCCCGTCCTCCGGAGAGGACGGGGCGCTCGTTGCGTCGGCCGTTGTGTGGCGTGGGGCGCCTGGCCGGCGCGGCGATCTGGTCGCAGGAGCGACGTTACCTGCGACCTCTGACAGCGGTGACCCGGGCCCGCAGCCATGCGATCAGGCGACGCCGCCACGACGGTGCCTGGCGGAGGGCCTGCATGTTGAGGTCGGTGAGTTGGGGCCGGACCGGACGGTTGGGGTCGTAGGTCACTCCGCCGGCTCGAGGTCGACGGGCGGCACAGGGGTCGGCTCGGCGGCGAGCCACTTGAGGAACCGGCTCGACCGGAGGAACGCCTCGACCTGAGGTATGGCCATGATGCGCGCGATGATCGCGGCGGCCGCGGTCACGAAGGCGGCGGCGGCGAGCAGCGCGGCCCGCAGCCAGGCAGGTGCAGCCTCATCGAGCTGCTCGAGGATGGCGTTGACGATCTGCGGCACGACGAGGCCGAGGGCGAGCAGGGTCGGGATGCCGACCTGCAGGATGGTGCGCACGACGGCACGGGCGGAGAAGCGCACCTGCGTGGGCGCGCTGGCGGTGGGTGCGGTCACGATGACTCCTTGGGCGGGGTGGTGAGGTGAGCCACGGCGGCGGCTGCAAGGCCGGCGCCGAGGAGGGCGCACCCGGCGATGCCGAGCGCGATGACGAGGAGTGCGCGGTCGGCGTCGCGCGCCAGTTGCGGCCGGTAGTTGACCGCCGCGGTCATGGCGTGACGTTGAGCTGGGTCACTGCGCCGGCGATCTTCTCGTCGAGCGCAGCCTGCGCCCCCGCCTTGGCAGCGGCAGCCACGGCGTCGAGATCGACGCCCTGCCCGGCAGCGAGCGACGTCAGCGCCGTCGACAGGCCGGCGACCTGTCCCGCGAGCGCGGCTGCCTGACGGTTCTGCCAGGCGAGGTCGTTGCGCAGGGTGGCGCCGTCGGCCTTGGTCAGGTCGTCGGAGACGTCGACCTTGACGGCGTCGAGCTTGCCCTCGATGCGGGCGAGCTGCTCGGTGAGGGTGTTGATGTCGGCCATGGTCAGTCCTCCAAGGGATGGGTCGGGCGTCGGTGCGGTGGGCTTGCTGGGGGTGCCGCTGTTGACGGCCTTGATGCGTGCGTCGACGTCGCGCCGGAACTGGGCCATGTCGACGGAGCCCGGGTCGGGCTTGGTGTAGGACCACTCCTTGTGGCCGATGACGGACTTGCCGGTCCAGCCGTGGGCGTCGCAGATCGCGGCGGCGAGGTTGACCATGGAGGCGTACTGCTTCGGGCGCGTCTTGCCGGAGTAATAGGTCTCGAGGCCGTAGAAGCGGCCGTTGCCGTCGACGGTCTTCTGGTTCGGCTGGGGCGGGTAGTTGGCGTAGGACTCGTCACGGACGGCCGCGAGGACGTCGGGGTCGCCGGTGCCGGCGTGGTTGGCGCGGCCCAGCCCGATGAGGTCGATCGTGTCGTCGTCGTTGCCGCCGAACTGGGCGAGGGGCCCGGGCAGGCCGGTGCGTCCGTTGATGATGACGTTGCGGTCAGCGGTGTCGGGGGCGTCGTCTCCGGTGTGGTGGACCATGAAGCCGACGACCGGACCCCACGCGCCGTGGCCGGCGCGGTTGCGGGTCTCCCAGCCGGGTACCTCGCGGTACTTCACGCCGAACTTCTTGAAGGCGGCGCGGATCTGCGCGGCGGTGAGCGGTGTGGACGTGCCGGGCACGGGTCCTCCTCGGGGGTGTGCAAGAGCCCCACGCCGGACGGTCCGGGCGGGGCTCGGAGGTGGGGTCGGTCAGGCTGCTCGCGTGCAGGTGACCGGGTCGTTGGGTGCCGTGACCGTGCAGCTGTAGGTCTGCGCGTCCTTCAGCGGCCCGTCGGCCGGGATCGTGAACGTGAAGGTGAACGGGACCGCGTCAGTACCGTCCGTGCCGGCTGCGCCCGTGTCGCCCTTCGGGCCGGCAGGGCCGGTACACCGGTCGGCGGCTGCCGAGCAGTACGCCGTGACGGCTTCGTTGATCTGCGCCTGCGTCGGGCCCGGGCCGGCAGGGCCCGCGGGTCCTTCAGCGCCGGCGGGACCTTGCGGGCCAGGCACGGTCGAGTCGGCGCCGTTCTTCCCGTCCGCGCCAGCGGCCCCCGCAGCGCCCTCCTGACCCGCGACGCCCTGCGCGCCGGTCGCCCCGGTCGGGCCCTTGCACGTGCCCGAGCTGCAGTACGTCGCTACGGCAGCGATGGCCTGCGCTTGCGTGATGCTGGCGCCGGCGGCGCCGCGGCAGCCACCGTTTGCGGCGCAGTACGCCTGCACGGCGGCCACGACCTGGGCTTGCGTCGGTGCCGGGCCCGCGGCTCCCGTGTCGCCCTTCGCGCCAGTGCTGCCGGTGTCACCCTTGGCGCCCGGGTCGCCGGGATCGCCCTTGGGGCCGGGCTGCGGGTCGGACTTCACCTGGGCGGCTTTCCCACATAGCGCGGCCTGGCCGGCCTTGGTGAGCGCAGCACGCACATTCGCGGACGCACACCCGGTGACAACACCGTTGGCGAGGGACTGCGCCTGGTCCTGCGCCGCGTCACGCTCACCGATCGTCGTGAGGTTCACCGACCGCAGCACCAGCACGGCGACCAGGGCGATGAGGATCGCAAGGCCGCCGAAGAGCAGCGCCTGCCACATCGTGCGTGTGGTCCTCTTAGCCGCGATCGCCACCTCCTCCGACGGAGGGTGCGGGGCGGTCGGCGTCGTCTCGTCGTTCATCGGTCGGCCTCCTCGGCGTCGGCTGCGGTGACGGCCATGTCCTTGAGGGCGGGAGGCCATTTCAGAGGCTCGCCGCCGTCGGCGTAGATCTGGCGGCGCAGCCGGTAGACGTACGCCTCGAGCGCCTCTTGCCGGTTGCGGGCGGCGCGGAACTCGCGAGCCCGCTTGCGTGCGCTGGTGGTGAGCTTGGTGCCGATGCCGCCGAGTCCGAGCAGGATGAGGAGGACGATGGTGGAGATGTTCGAGAGCGTCTGGGCGTCCACACGTCAGGTCCTGTTCTGAGAGAGGTCGGTGTCGGCTCGGTCGGACCAGGCCCATCCGGCGAAGAGGTTGAGGCAGGCGACGAGCAGCACCATGACTGGGCCCATGAGGTTGAGCCGGATCGGGGCGGTGAACACGACGAGCAGGTCGATGACGCCCCACACGAGCAGGACGACGAACGACCAAGAGCAGGCGCGCTGGTGAGCTCGCGCGGTACGCGCCGCGAGCAGGAGGGCGATCACGCTGAGGTGCAACAGGTTCCACAGGTCGGAGTCCGAAACGGCGCCCAGGACAGTGCCCTTCTGTGACTGGTAGGCGGCCCGGTCCGAGAGGTCGAGGAGCAGGATCGCGGCGTGCACGGCGAGCGGGAACAGTTGGTACATGCGCAGGCGCCGGATGGTGCTGAAGGGTGGTGGTCGGTCGGGCACGTGGCATCTCCTGTCGCGGGCTGAGCGTCGTTGGGTGGTCGGCGCGGCATCTGGACCGGTTTGAGCAGGTACTGTCGTGCGCTATGACGGGGGAGACGAGAACACTGGACGCCCAGGACCGCGCGGCGACAGCACGCAACGGCAGCGGGCGGCACCTGCACGTCCTCGACTACCTGCGGTTCGTTGCCGCCGCCGTGGTCCTCGCGTTCCACTACACCTTCAACGGCATCAACAACGGCAAGATCGCGTCCCTCGACACGTACTGGCCCATCACCCCCGTCACCCAGTACGGGTATTTGGGCGTTGACCTGTTCTTTCTCATCAGCGGGTTCGTGA
This sequence comes from Hamadaea sp., assembly GCA_013361475.1. GTDB lineage: Bacteria > Actinomycetota > Actinomycetes > Mycobacteriales > Micromonosporaceae > Hamadaea. The sequence goes on along the minus strand of JABFYB010000474.1, from coordinate 29,000 downwards.
TCCTGAACTCCGCCCGGAACAAGACCGCCCGCCAGTTCGCCGTCGGCCGTGCCGTCCGGCTCTACCCGGCGTTCTGGGCCGCCGTGCTCGTCACCGCCGCCGTCACCGTCGCGTTCGGCCACGTCAACGGGCTCACCGTCACCCCGAAACAGGTCGCAATCAACCTGACCATGGTGCCGTCGCTGCTCGGGGCGCCGCTCGTTGACGGCGTCTATTGGACGCTGCTGTTCGAGCTCGAGTTCTACGCCCTCGTGTTCCTGCTGCTCCTCGCGGGGCAGGGGCGCCGGCTCGGCGCGTTCCTGCCGTGGTGGGCGTTCGGGATGCTCGCCGTGTCCCTGATAGTGCCGCAGTACGCGGGACTGCCAGGGCTCGGCGGGTACTTCGCGCTGTTCGCTGGCGGGGCGCTCATCGCTGAGATCCGCCACCACGGCCCGTCCGTGCTGCGCGTCGCTGGTCTGGTCGCGTCCGCCGCGACCGCGCTACCGCACGCCGCACGCCACGCCCACGAACTCGAGGTCGCGACCCGCGTCGACTTCTCCGAGACGACCGCGGCCGTCCTCGTCGGCGTCTGCTACCTCGCGATCCTCAGCATGTGCCTGCCCCGCGTCGCCGCCGTCCGGCTACCGGCCGCGGTCCTCCTCGGCGCCCTCACCTACCCGCTGTACCTGGTCCACGCCCACATCGGTTACATGATGCTCAGCCTGTTCGCGACCGAGCAGAACCGCCTCTGGGTGTACCCGATGGTCATCGCTGGCGTGCTCGGGTTGGCGTACGGGCTGCACGTGCTGGTGGAGCGCCGCCCGAAAGCGTTCTGGTTCAGGATCTTCGACGGCACCGTCGGCCGAGCTGTTGGCGCAGTGACGCCCACCCGTGGCGGGCGTCACCGGCCGGTCAGACCAACGCCGACCAGGTGAAGTCGAGGGCCGCACCAGCCGTCGCCCGGTTGACGATGAACCCGGACGCGCCGATCGTCGTCACCCACACGTTCTCGTTCGTCCGTGGCGTCACTACCACCGCGGTCGGCGCGATCGACAGGCCGTGAATGACCGTCACGTTCGTCGCCGCCGACGTGATCTGACCCGTGCCGCGCGCCTCAGTCACATAGCCGAGGTTGTTCCGGCGCGTCAGGCCCGTCACGGTGCCCGTGATGCTCGCCCCGGTCGCCTGCCCGACGAGGTTGTTGCCCTCCATCAGCACGTTCGTCCACGTGCCCGACGCGGAGGCGATGCCGTTGTCCTGCGTCGGCGTCGCCTGGTCGTCGTAGCAGCGGTTCCCGCACACCGTCGAGTCGACCATGCCGCCGAACAGGTCGATGCCGCGCCGGTCGCCAGCGATGAGCGCGGTGCCGTTGTTGTAGCAGTGGTTCCGGTCGACGCGGCTGTTCTTGATGATCGCCGACGCGCCCGAAGTGACCTTGATGCCAGAGCGGCCGTTCAGGAAGCACCGGTTGTCGGCGATGGTGAGGCCGTTGTGGGCCACGCTCGGCGGGGTGTCCACGAAGATGCCCTCGCGGGTGTTACCGGAGCAAGTGTTCCCGCGGATGGTGTGCCCGCCGTACGCGAACGCGTTGAGGGTGATCCCGGCCCCGGCGTTGTTCTCGCAGATGTTGTTCACCACGATCAGGCCCTCGGCCTTGGCGTAGATGACGATGCCGGCGCGGCGGTCGGTCACGTTGCGGGTGCCGTTGCCGCGGCAGTAGTTCCCGGCGATGTAGACGCCCGTGTTGCCGATGTCGGCGATGCCGGGGCCCTGGCAGCCGGTGGCGACGTTGTTGACGATCTTCAGGCCGCGGGAGTGGTACGGCTGGTCGGCCTGCCACTCGGTGAAGATGCCCCACTGGCCGCAGTCGATGGTGTGGCAGTTCGTGATGAGGGTGTCCTCGACCTGCCACGCGCCAGTGCCGATGCCGATGCCGGCGTGGCCGCCGTCGACGCCGTCCCAGTTGCGGCCGCCGCGCTCCACGACCAGCCCTGAGATGAGGCACTCGGGTAGGAAGTCGCACCCGAAGGCGGTCCCGACGGTGTCGTGGAGGTAGAGGTTGAGGAACTGGCAGCGGCGGGCGAATTGGATGAACATCGCCTTGCCGCCGACGTTGGCGGCGGTGCCGGATAGACCGGAGCCGTCGATCTCGAAGTCGCGGAACGTGCAGTTGAGCAGCGGTGACGACACGGACGCGCCGTCGGCGACGATGCGCTGGATTGCGGAGAAGTAGACGCTGCCGGTGGTGTCGCGGGTCGCGAGAACCGACTTGCCACGCCCCTGCCCGACGAGGGACACGCCGGACTTCCAGATGATGGGGCCGTTCAGCATCGACCGGCCCGTCCACGTAATCACGTCACCGGCCGTGCAGGACGCCACCAGGGCGTTCCACGCGGGCGCGTCGTTCGTGACGCCGTCCGCCTTGACGCCGCGCTTATTCGCGTCGATGACCTTCCGCCGCTCCGTTAGGTCGTCCAAGGCCGCGCGCGTCTGCGAGGCGGCACCGTTGACGGCCGCAGCGATGGCGGTGTCAGCCGGTGCCCCGACGAGGTTCGCGGCGTTCTGCGCGGCTGTCGCGGACGTGGCGGCCGACGACGCCGACGACGCGGCATCCGTCGCCGCCTGACGCACTTCCTGAAGGTACTGCGGCGAGTAGACGACCCGCTCAAACCCCTTCGGGGCGCGGAGCCGCACGAAGCCTTGCGTGGACGTGAACGTGGCCCGTCCGAGCTGGTCGCTCGTCACGAACGTGACCGGCTGCCCCTGCTGCTTCAGCCCAGGCGCGACCGTGTCAACCCTCGTGTCGAGGACGTCGATCTTCTGGCCTCGCGCGAGCATCAGGTTCACGCCCAGGCGGTCAAAGATCGGCACCTCAGTGAACAGGTAGTCGGTTGCCACAGGGAACCTCCAAGGCTCGGGATGCATCAGAACGGGCACATCGGGCATCGGTCTGGCGGTACTGTCACGCCCAGACAGGGGAATGGAGCGGGGGAATGGCAAGCAAGGTCCTGGCCGGCATCGGCCTCACAGTCGCGCTGGGCGGCATCATCGGCGGAGTCGCGGTGGCAACCACTGGAAGGCAGCCGGCCCAGCGCGAGGCGCCGATGGTTGTCGTTCCGGCTGGGGCCGCGGTAACAGGAACGCCTACCCCGACTGCGACGACGACCACGGCGACGAGCGCTCCACTCGTGAAGGGGACGCCGACGAAGGTCGCGGCAACGACCGTCGTCGCGAAGGCCGCAGCTCCGGTGAAGAAGAGCACGACCGCCGTATCCTCGAAGAAGACGACCACCACAACGAAACGGGTGGCCACGACCACGAGGAGCGCTGCAGTGGCTGCAGATCCGACGCCTGCCGACCCGACGCCTGTCGAGCCGAAGCCGACCGAGCCTGCCGTGCCCGCAGTGCCGCGCCCGCCGATGCCGACCGGCCTCACGCCCAACACGTTCACCGGGCAGGCTGGCGGCGAGGCGCCGAAGGTCAGCGAAGGAAACTGAGGCCCGCTGACACCTTCGCGACGTTCGCCGCGTTCGAGGCGACAGAGGCGTACGCCGACGCGCCATAGACGCTGAGCCGGATTGTCTGCCCGGGCGTCAGCCCAGTGATGATGAAGGTGTCCGCGGTGCGAACCGTCGTGTAGCCTCCGTTCCCCGACACGCCCAAGGGCTCCTCGCCGTTCGTTGACTGGCCACCGATGGCCGCGATGACGTAGTAGGCGTCGCCGCCCGTGCCGTTGCTGCCGCCTGTCGTGTTGGGGTTGTATGCGAACACCGAGGCGTTCACGTTCGCGAGCACCTGGGTGCAAAGCGACGGGACGACGACATCGACGCCGGCGAGCTCCACGTATGAGGTGGTCAGGCCGAACCCCGTGACGCGGTTACGGGCAACGCTCTGAATGACGGGAGATGTCAGCGCATCATTCCCGATGATGCCGCCACGCAGCCTGATGTCATTGAACTCCGGGGTCTCCGCCAGCCGGTATCCCCTCACGCTCTCGACGTAGTTGTCGGAGTCGATTCCGCCCAGGCCGTTCGGCTTCGCGCCCGTTCCGAACCAGGGGGAGCGGCGCGCGAGCTCGTTGAGGCGGTCACTGAGCGCCTTCAGGTCACGTGAGAGCCGTGGCCACGGGTCAGGTGGGCGCGACATCAGGAAACCTCCAACGTCTCAGCTAGCGACCACGTCACCTGAGCGGGCCCGTCGTCGGGCACGTCGACTCGCGTGTCGAGGAGGCGCGCCTCGAACTGCAGTGGCCGCGGGCCTGCGTAGACGTCGGTGTCGAGGATGACGCGCATCGTCGATCCGCGAGGAATCTGCGTCCAGTCCGGGCCGCCGTGCGCCTTGCCGCGCTGGTCGACCCAGTGGTCCAGCGTGGTCAGCGCCCATCCGGTCGCGATCCCGGCGGCCGCGGCGAGGTCAGCGTTCGCGTGGCGCTGGATCGCGCTCTCGTTCGAGACGCTCGAGTGCTGCGTCCACGTAGTGAGCTCAGGCCAGCCGATCTGGTCGACCAGCCGGTTCGCCCGGGCTTCGCGCTGTAGCTGTGCCGCGTCGGTGCCGTCGCCGATGGCCACCGCTCGGGTTGTTGAGCGGGCGACATCTCGAGTGCGTGCCTTGGCCAGGACGTTGCCGCCGCGGCGACCGATCCGGCCGTTCGAGTATGTCCCGATCGGGAAGAGGTCGTTGAGCAGCATGATCCGCGGGGCTTGCGGGGCAGGAGCGGGGGCTTCGGTGTCTTCGACGAAGTGCAGGACGGCGTCGCCCTCGACCTTGTGGTTGCCGTGCTGGTCGGCGAGCATCAGGACCCGCTTGGGGGCGGCGCGGGTGCCAGAGGCGGCCACATACCACTCCGGCCCTCCCTCGGCGTCGGCGATTCGGCGGTAGGCCGTCTCGGCATCAAGGTTCTCCCAAGACTTGATGTCGAAGTTGGACGTGTGGGCGCCGGTGCTGGGCGGGGTGTCGACGTGCACGTTGCAGCCAGTGCGAGCCTGTGCGCCGATGATCATGGCCCGGAAGAGGTCGTGGTCGTTCTGCATGTTGAGGGGTCCGACAGGGGCTGGGAATCGGGAGAAGATGCTGCCCCACTCTTTGGCCGTGAACCTGAACGTGCGGTCGGCGGCCTCTTGCTCGGATGTCACCCAACCGGACCAGATGGGGACCTCGTCGCGGCAGATGAGAATGCCGGACAGGGCGGGCGTGATGGCGGCCCGCCATGGTGACCTGCCGGGCTCTACAGTCGCGCTGAAAGATGCCTCCCCGTGGTCTCGGTTCGGGAGGCTGAAGGACAGGTCGCGGGCGGGCAGCAGCTCCTCCACGACACGGGGATCGTCCCAGCGGGTGGCGTAGACACCGTAGTCGGCCACGGGCTACACCTCGTAGGTGACGCTGAACCGGATCTCCATCAGCGGGTCAATCGACAGATACGCGTTGTTGTACGCCGACGGGATCAGTTTCGTCCGGTCCCCAGACATCACCGCCGCACCCGACTGCGTGCTCGGGGCCGTCGTCCCATGGACCGTGAGGATGCCGCAGTTCAACGACCGGAACGAAGCCGGCACAGGCAGATCCACGCCCACACCGTTCGTGATCGTCGCGCCAGCCTGACGCGACACCGACGCCTGCACCTGCACCGTGTTCGCGCCCAGGTACCGCCACCGCGCATAGTTCACCGTCGTAGCGATCACCGTCGGTGTCGCAGTCATCCCCGAATACAGCAGCGGAGAGTATGGCTGCCACAACCCCGGCGCACCGTTCAACGTCGTGAACGTGCGGAGGTCGTCGATCTGTGCCGCTGTGATCGCGCCGGCTCCGGGCTGGCCGGTGGCGATCTGCCTGATGCGCGCGAGGGACAGCATGAAGCCGGCCTCGGGCGGGTCGACGGGGGAGGCGCTCGCGACCCCGATGATCGCGCGGATGGTGGAGGTCGCCGGGTCGAACGCGATGATGTCGTTCCTGGGCAGCGCGCCCATCGGCGAGTCGGTCAGGATGTCGATCGGCTTGTTCGCGTTGCTGAGCAGGGGCTCGACGCCGTTGGTGACGGACCACTGGATGACGCCCATGCCCGGCCCGACAATGACCGACCCGGACGCTGTCGAGGTTTGGGAGACGCCCAGGCCGGCAACGACTCCGCTGACGGCGAATCCGGGCGACACGGAGCCCACCTGCTGCCGGAAGAGGTACGCCAGGAACTGCCGCCACTGGGACTCCTGCTCAGCGAGTGCTGCGGCTTTCCATTCGGTCATTCGTATGCCCCTTCGAACGCGCTGATCGTGAGAAGTGCTGCAGGGTCGGCATCGTCGGCAGCGATGCTGATGGAGGCGCCGCCAACGGGCACGGCGAGCCACTGCCCGGAGAAGGTGACCGCGTAGGTCAGCGGGACGGTGCCGTTGAGCATCACGCGCCGGCTCCCGAAGTCGATGTCGAGCCACTGCCCGGCGTCGACAGTGCGGTTGATGCGGATCCAGTCGCCGGTCTCGTTGAGGGTGACGACGGGGTTGATGATCGGGCCGTCGATTCGCCCCGTGGGCCAGTAGGCGGTCGTGCCGGCATTCGGGACGGCGATCGACCCTGGCGTTACGCCGGCCGGTACGCCCCAGTCGCGAGGCCACACTCGCGGCCACACGCGGCCCGTTCCGGCGATGTCCGCGAGCCCTGTGGACGCGGTGACTGGCGGGCCGTACAGCACTGGGTCGGGAGCGTGGACTGTGATCGTGAACTCCACCATGGTGTCGCGCACGACGCGTGCGTCGACGGCGTCTAGCTCGACCTGAGCCGTGAGAGTCAGCGCCGCGTCCTCGATCATCAACTCCGTGAGGCCGCGCCCACCCAAGGCAAGCATTTGACGTCGCTCGATCGCGGCGTCCGTCGCGGACGCGTACACAGTGGTGCCCTTGATGGTGATGGTCTTGCCCTCGACGCGCCCCGTAGATGCCCAGTTGCCGTCCTGCCCGGCCCGGGGCTGCCGGCTCCGTCGCAGCGTCTTCGCGAGCCACCCGTCGATCGACAGGGTCCGATTGCGGCCGCCGGCCGGTGACGTCCCGGTCAGCGGCCACCCGTCGAAGGACACCATGCTGCTCACAGCCCCACCGCCAATGCTCGGTCGAAGGTGCTCGCGGAGACGGTTGCCTGGATCGGCGTCCGCGACAGCATGGACGCGAGCCGCTGCAGCGACGCCTCACCCAGCTCGATCGGCCCCTCGGGCCGGGCCGCGCCCGCGACCTGGAGGGTGGCGCCGCGGTTCCCGGCCTGCAGGGCCACCTCGTTACGGCGCCTCGAGCCGTCCGTGGAGAGGAACTCGCCCGCCGAGACGCGCAGCACCTTCCGGGACTGCGCAACCATCGCGAGGATGCTGTCCGAGGTGCCAGTGCCGGGCCCGATGACCGTGCCGCCGGCGAAGCCGGGGATCTGGCCGCCGTTGGCGAAAAGCTTGCCGCTCTCATAGTTCGCCAGGTCGGCGAGCAGCTTGCCGGCGTTCTTGTTGCCCTTCAGGTCGCCCTTGACGAGGGAGAGCGCGGCGATGATGTCCTCGACGCTCATGCCGGACTGGGCGGCGAGCTCGCGGACCGAGAGGTTCTTCGACTTCGTGGCGCTCAGGATCGTGGTGATCCCGGTCATGTTGTCGAGCTTCTTCGCCTGAGTCGTGGCTGTGCCCACCTGGGCCGAGATGCCGTCGAGGGTCTTCGTTGAGGCGTTGGCCGCCTGGGCCGCGATCTTCTCTGCCTCCTCGCCACCCATAGCCGCAAGCTGCTGCGCGAGGGTGCCGTAGCCGCGCGCTGCGAGCTTCTGCAGGTTGGCGATGAAGGCGCCTGCGTTCTTGATGCCGACCGCGTTGGCCTTCTGGAACTGGACGAGCGGGGACTCGGCCTGCTTCTTGGCGCGAGCCTCGGCGTCACCGACCGCCTTGGTGGCCTTGGCGAGCTTGTCCTTGGCCGCGGCGACGGCGTTGGTGTCGCGGACGGCCTGCAGGTCACCGTTCCGGCGGTCGCGCTGATACTTCGCCTCGGCTTCAGCGAGACGCCTCTGCGCGGCGGCCCTCTGGGCGCGGGAGCGGGCGTGGCGGACGTCGGACTCGGCGTCTGCGATCGCGGCCCGGTCCTTGCGGTAGCTGTCGGCGCGGTTCGCGGCGTGAGTGGACTGCGCCTTCTGCGCCGTCGTGACGCCAGTGCGTGCGGTCGTGACGCCAGCCCGCAGGCCGGCCATGACGGCATTGGTGACCTTCTCTCCGAGGCCCGAGAGGTAGTCGGACAGGAACTGCCCGAGCGGGGCGACCGTGCCGCCAGTGGCGAATGAACCGCCGAAGCGGGCGCCTCCGACGGTGCCGCCGTCGGCGAACTTACCGGCGTTGATGGCCTTGAGCAGCGCGCGGTGCTTCTGCGCAGGGCCGTTCTTGATGACCTCCTCGCCGGGCGAGAGCCAGGTCATCACCTTGTCCTCGCGCGGGCCGCCCGGGCCGACTACGGTCCCGCCGTCGGCGTGCTTCGCAGCCTTCGCCACCGAAGCCCCGATGGACAGCACACCGCTGCCGGCGGCCGAGATCGCCTCCCGGGCCGCGTTCGAGAAGATCGCACCCACCGACAGAGTGATGGAGCGGAACTGCGGGATGCCGTTGACGATGCCGATGAACTCCTGGGCCTTCGACTGCGCCGCAGCCTTGTCGACGTCGAGCTTCGTCGGAGGCACGCTCGGCGGGATCTTCAGCAGCTTGTCTATGTACTCAGTGACGGCCTTGCGGTCGACACCGTGAGCGACAGCGTTGTCGATGATCTGCTTGCGCATCGCGACCATCTGCTCACGGGCCTTGCCCGTCGAGCCGGAGAGGCCACCGTTGGCCTCGACGACACGCTGGAGGTTCGCGACCTGGCCGTTCAGCTGACCACGCAGGGCCACAGAGGCAGCCGACATGTTGTTGATCGAGGTCGTGGTGAACGTCACCTTCTTGCCCGTCTTCGTCACGTGGTCGCCCATGTTGGCCAGCGAGGAGTCGAAGGCGTTCTGGGCCTCGGCAGCGTTGAGTGCCTTGCCGTTGAGCGCATCGAGGGACTGCTTGAGCAGCCCTGCCGCGTCGTTCTCCATCTGCATCTGGATGGTGGCAGCGGCGTGCTGGTCGGCAGCCTTCTTCTGGGCGTCCTGGACGGCCTGGAGGACCGGGACGGTGCCGCCGTACTTGAACGCAAGGTCCTGCACGGCGGTCGCCTGCGCCGACACGTTGGTCTTGGCCACGGCGGTGGCCGCGGCGATGTCCTTGTTCTTCTGGATGCCGGCGTCGAGCTGGCCGTTGTTGCGGCCGATGGCGCCGGTGACCTTGTCCGCGGCGTCGCCGAGGTCGGTGTTGGCCTGCACGCCCGACTTGGCGCCGGTCGTCATGATCTTGAGCTTGCCCGCCTGGGCGTCAATGACGGCGTTGACTCGGGCCTGCGCGTCAGCGTTGCCGAGGGCCGCGTTGGTGACGTCGGGCAGGGCGATGCCGAGCTTGCGGGCGGCATCGAGGACGCCGTCGTCGGCGAGCTTCTTCGCGGTCATCTGCCGGATCGACTCGTCGACGACGCCGTTGCTGCGGCGCAGCGCGTCGGCGTAGTCGTTGGCGGCCTGCTGGTTCTCCCGCTGCGTCTCCGCGTTGCGGCTGATGATGATCGACAGGACCGCCAGGGCAGCACCGATGACGCCGGAGGCGATGTTGACGGCGCGCATGCCGGCCGCGGCCTTCTCGCCGGAGACGCCGAGCTTCTCGAGCGCGCCACCGAGGCCGCTGGTCAGGGACTGCAGGCCCTTCCACGCCTGGAACCCGATGTAGACCGAGCCGGCGGTCGTCGCGAGGGACTGCAAGACGTCGATCGGCATCGCGTTGATCAGGTCGGCGAGGGTCCGCAGCGTCGTGAGGGTGCCCATGCCGAGGGGCGCGAAACCGGTGACGAGGTGCCCGGCGGTCGTGACGAGCGACTCGATGGCCTGCATCACCTGCGGGAAGACCGAACGCACGTAGTCGCCGAACGCGACGACCCCGCCACCGGACATCGCCGAGCTGAAGCGGTTGGACAGGTCGAGGGTGTAGACCCCGGCGTCGCGCATCAGCGGGTTGAGCGCGATGAACGCCGAGACCAGCCCGGACGTGACAGCGCCCGCGGACTTGCCTGCGAGCGTGGACAGCTCGCCCACCTGGCCGTTCAGGGTGGGGAAGCGGCGGTTCAGGTCGACGACGGCCGCCTGGAGCGGTCCGAGGACGTTGCCGGCGGCGGTCTTGGCCAGGCCGTTCAGGGTGTTCTTGCCCGAGTCGAGAGCGGCCTTGTACGTCAGGCCGAGGGTCGTGCCCTTCTTCATCTCGTTGTTGATGCCGACGATGGCCAGCACGCCGGCCGCGCCCATGCCGCCGAAGGCGACACCGAGCCCGACCGCGCCGGCAGCGACGGGGACGAGGGCGGGCCCGAGGATGCCGATGGCGGTGACGAGGGCCCGCGTGTTGCGGTGCGCACCCTGCGCCGACCGCTCGACCCGCCGGTTCGAGGTCTCGACGTGGTCATTCGCCTTGGAGAGAGCTTCCTGCGCCGACGTGGCGTCACGAGAGGCCCGCTCGACGTTGCGGGTGGCGACGGCGACGGCCCGCTCGGCGGTGAGGATCTGCGAGGCCTTGGCGTTGCCCCGCTGCCGGACCTCGTTGAGCCGGGCCTGCGCGATCGAAAGGCGGACGTTGGCGTCCTTCAGCTTCTCGGATGCGACTGCGACAGAGTCGATCTCGGCCTTGGCCTTGGCGCCACCGTCGACCTTGATCTGGACGTGAGCGTCCTTGCCGTCGAGCTTCTCGACCTCGCGGTCGGCCTGCGCGATCTCCCGGTGCCAGTCCGAGGCGTCGAGCTGCAGGTATCCGACGATCGCGCCGACGCTGGTCTCGCTCATGCATCCCCCTCAGGTGTGTCGGGCTCGAGGTCGCGAGCGAAATGGCGCGAGAGGCGGCTCTCGGTGGACATGAGTCCGACGACGCGTCGCCGGAACTCCCACCAGGTCAGGTCGCAGCGTTCGAGCGCGATCCCGTAGACCTGCTGGAAGTCGAGGATGAGGAGCTCTTCTTGGGCGAGGAGGTCGTCGACCGTGACCGTCGGGCCGTCGCCTTCTTCGGGGAGCTCGTACCACTCGTAGATGCCGTCTCGGCACTCTCCTCGGCCGTAGCGGGCGAGGTCGTCGTCATGTTGGCCGCCGCCCAGGCGGCCACGGCTTCCGGGTGGATGCCGGACTCCCAGATCGCTTCGGCTGCCTCCATGGCGGCGGTGTGGACGGCCTCGAGCGAGCCAGAGGCGGACTCGAGGATCTGGTAGTGGGCGAGGGCGGCCATGCCGGCCCGGAAGGCGAGGGTGCTGGAGACGCCGTCGGCCTTCATGCGGTCCCACAGCTCGTCGGTGAGCGCGAGCTTGAAGAGGTCCTCGTCGGTCTCCTTGGCCTTCTCGAGCTGGGCCGGGGTGCGAGCGAGGAGCTGGGAGAGGCGCCAGCCGCGGTCGATGTCAACCGAGGGGACCTCGTAGTCGGTGCCGTTCGGCATGGGGAAGACGAGCGGTTCGGGTGTGAAGCGCTTGAGCGCCATCGGTTCTCCTTGGCTGGGCGGCTGGGTGGCTGGACCTCGGGGCGCGCTCCAGCCAGGGCGCGCCCCGAGGGGTCAGGTCACGCCCGCGTGTAGGGGAGTGCGTTGGAGGTGCCGGCGGCCGTGGTGACCGTGACCGGCGCGGAGCCGGCCGAGCCGGCCGGGACGGTGGCGACGATGGTCGTGTCGGACACGACCGTGTAGACCGTCGCGGAGACGGCGGCGAACTTCACCGAGGTGGCGCCGGTGAAGTACTGGCCGCCGATCGTGACCTGCGCACCGGCCGCGGCGCCGCCGGGCAGGGCCGAGATGACGACGGGGATCGTCGACGAGCCGGGGTTGGCGATGTCGGTGAGGATCCCGTCGCCCTTGAAGTTGACGGAGATCTCCTCGATGTCGCCGACGCCGGTCTTGGACCGGTTCCACTCGACGAACGCCTTGCCCTGCTTGCCGTCGTTGCGGCCGTTGCGGTCGTACCAGCGCACGAAGACGCGGGCGGCGTCGCCGAACTTGAAGCGGGCCGCGCGGATGATCTCCTGCACCGGGTCGAAGACGCCGGCGTTGGACTTGCGGTTGAACTTCACCGCGAGGACCCACCCGTGGAGGGTGATCTCCGAGCTGGTGTAGCCCGCGTTGTCGTAGTCGGTCGAGTCCTGCTCGGTGATGTTGTCCTGGTCGTTGACGTCGGTCGTGCCGAGCAGTCGTGCCCAGGTGATGCCGTCGACCGAGACGTCGACCGCGAGCCGGCGTGCGAGCTCATTTGCCATGTCGGGTTGCCTCCTAAAGGCGTGCCGGTGGACCCGCTCGCGGTCTTGCGGCGGGGGTCTAGTGGGGGGGTGGTTACTCCGTGTCGCCGTTGTCGTCAGCGGCGTTGACGGGCTGTGCCTCGGCCTCGGCGTCGCTGGAGACGAGCACCGCGGGGGTGGTCTCCGACTCGCCGCCGTCGGGCTCCTCGTCCGGGAGGGCCGCGAAGTGGGCACGGATGGCCTTGACGCGGTCGGCATTGGAGCGGGCGCCGGTGAGGTCGATGCCGTACTCGGTGGCGTACGCCTCGAGCTCGGGCTTCTTCTTGGTGTCGAGGTCGTCGACGAGCTCCTCGGTGACACCGAAGGTGGCCGGCAGGCCGCGCATGGCGTCGATGACGGCGTCGTCGTCGGTCTCGAGGACGTAGAGGTCGCCGTCGGGCCGGAAGCGGACGGGCGGCTCGGTGAAGTGCAGGGGGTGCACGGAGGTGAAGCGGGCCATGGTGTGTCGTCTCCTACTCGGGCCGCAGCGCGGTCGTGGGCGGGTTGATGTCGGCGTAGAAGTTCGCTGAGTACTCCCAGCGCTGGTCGCCGTCCGTGCCCATCGGGATCGACGAGCGGCGCTGCAGCTGCACGAGGTGGCAGGTGCCGTACTGGCGGCCGGTGAGCCCGTGCAGGGCGTCGAAGATCTGGCCGTTGAGGTCGACGGCGTCGAGGTAGGACTCGGCGCGGCAGCGGACCTGCACACCGACCAAGGACTTGGCCTCTCGGGGCTCGTCGCTGATCGGGTAGGTCGTGAGGGTGACGCACCGGTCGGGCCGGTCGGGCATGGTGCCGAAGGTGATCGCCGTCTCTGCGTCCTCGAGGGGCGTGTCAGGCCGGTAGGTGGCCACCGTTGCGTCGTCGAGCTCCTGGGCGAGGCCTGCGAGGAGGTCGCGCTCGTAGCCGCTCACAGGGCCCGCCGCAGGTCGGTGGCGATCATGTCGAGGGCCGTGTCGGCCTCGGACAGGAGCGCCGATTCGAGGAACTTCGCCTGGCCGGTCTCGTGGCGCAGGTCGAGCCGCTCGTGCTGGTAGCGGGCGTAGGGGCCGTCGTAGGTGATCGAGGCGGTCGCGTCGCCGTCCTGGTGGTCCAGGTGCACGGCCGCGGACCCGGCGAGCCGGCCGGTCTCGACCGGGGTGCGGGAGACTGCCACGCCGCGGATGTGCTCGCCGGCGCGGACGACGGCCTCGGGGGTGACTGCGGCGATGTCGCCAGACAGGCGGGAGAGGTCGATCTTCTTCTCGATGCGCAGCGTCATGTGAGCGTCACCTCGAGGTGGTCGACGTCGGGGTCGCCGATGACGTGCCGCTTGGCCAGGAGCACGCGCGCGGTGCGGCCGGGCAGGGTGACCTTGGAGTCGGTGGTGAAGATCGCCTGGTCGGCGACGTCGGCGTAGAGGGTGGCCTCGGAGACGACCTGCTCGCCGGTGGCGTTGCGGACGAGACGTCGGGAGTCCTCGAGGAAGACGTCGCGGTCGACGGCGGCAGCGAAGATGTCGCCGTTGGCGCCGGAGCCGGTCTTGGTGCGGACCGTGACGGTGGTGGGCTGGAAGTCACCAGCGGCGGTGAACATCAGAGGACGCTCGAGGTGAGGCCGGCGGCGCGGAGGATTCGGACGGCGTCGGGGCAGAGGGTGTCGACGAGGGCCGCGCGGGCGGCGGCGGCCTGGGCGGCGTCGGCGTACTCGACCTCGGCGGTGCCGACCTTCTTGCGGGAGGCGGTGCGGGCCGTGTTGGCGCCGGCGGCGAGCGGGTCGACCTTCGCGGCGGCCATGGCTGCGGCGTGGGCGCAGGTGGCGTCGCGCATCGCGTCGACGACGTAGCTGGTGGTGGGCATGCCGCTGGCGTCGGTCGCGTACCAGGCGGTGACGGTGGCGTCGGCGACGAGCCCGGACGCGGTGCGGAGCAGCTGGACGGCGTTGCTGGGGGCGGCGCTGCCGGTCCAGTCGGCGAGGTCGGTGGCGGTCGCGTAGACGAGCACGGTTGCCTCCTGGAGGGTGTTCGGGTGGGAAGGACGGTAGAATCCTTTCCATGAGACTTGAGTGCCGCCGGTGCCGCGAAATGCGGCCTGAGTCCGACTTCACCCCGTCCATGGCCAGGCGCTCGGATCGTTGGTGCAAGCCGTGCACCAACGCGTATCGGCGCGATATTCGCTCGGGAAAGATCGCTACCAACCATCGGACCGGCGACGTCTGCAAGTCGTGCGGTGCGGACATTTCCGACCGGCCCGTGAATGTGCTCCATTGCAGCGAGCAGTGTCGGGCGGCGACCAAGAATCTTCGCGACCCGAGCATCGAGCAGGCGAAGTGGCTGAATCGCGCCTATGGCATGACGCTCGAGGAGCGGGACCGTCTCATGCGAGGCCAAGGCGGCCGGTGCGCTATCTGTAAGACCAAGGACGCCAAGGTGTGGCACGTCGACCACTGCCACGACACGGGGGCCGTGCGCGGCATCCTGTGCTCCATGTGCAATCTCGGGATCGGCCACTTTCAGGACGACCCTGTGCGGCTTCGGGCGGCAGCGCGGTATCTGTCGAAGGCTTCGGGTGGGGCGCAGGTAGAGCCATAGCAGAGGCCGAAAGGACCCGGGGGTGAGAAACCTCCGGCTCAGCCTTCACGTCAGGTGTGCCACCGCGCGTGGAGCGGTTCCCGGGGACGTGTTGACGCCCCACCCGATGGTTCGGTCAGGCCTTGCGGTGCTCGGCGAGCCGGGCCCGCTTCTCGTCGGCCGTGCCGGACTTCGAGAGGCCGGCCTCCTCGAGGGCTGCGTCGAGCGCGGCGCCCTTGAGCTCAGCCGGGTCCTCGCCGTCGTCGGAGTCCTCGTCGTCCTCGCCGTCGGGGTTGGCCGTCTCGGGGTTGGCCTTCGCGCCGATCTCCTCGAGCACCGTCGGGACGGGCTCGTTGCCGACGAGGGCGCGCTGGGCGTACTCGGTCTCGCGCTCCGCTTGGGCGTCTGGGTCGGAGGTGACGACGCCGACCTTGCCGGTGACGTTGCCGTCCTCGTCCTCGATGTCGCGCTCCTCGTAGGTGCCGACGGGGCCGGGGACGACGGGCTGGCCGGTCGAGGCGTGGATCTGGGGGGCGACGACGTTGGGGCCGTGCGGGTTGCCGTCCTCGCCGTCCTTGCCGGCGTTCGTCGGCGGCAGGTAGTCCTCGGGCTGCGGGTCGACCGCTGCGTCACGCAGGGGCGTGCCGCCCTGGACGTGGGTGACGTCGCGCGGGTCCGCGGGGGTGGGGGTCTCGTCGGGCTCGGCCGGGCTCTTGGAGCCGAGGCCGTAGCCGGCGCCCACGAGGTACTGGCGCACGCCGACAGGCAGCTCGCCGTCGAACTTCGCGACGCCGTCCTCGAACTGGAGGACGACCTCGCCGTAGCGCGACTCGCCCGTGTAGGTCTTGTCGGGGCTCGTGATCTTCATGGTGCCCTCCCTGGGCGTTGTGGTTCCGGGGGAGGCGGGGCCGGAGGTCTCTCCGGCCCCGCCTCGCTCAGGGGTCAGGTCAGGCGACCTTGACGTTGCGCAGCACGGCCGCGCTCTTCGTCTTCTTCACGACGACCGCTGCGGGTCCGAGCTCGGCCTCACCGGTCTTCACGGCACCGGCCGTGCTGAAGTCGGGCATCCAGTTGGACACCAGCGGGCCGCCGGCCATCGAGACGCCGTGCACGCCGTCGAGGCCGAAGCGGACGGCGTACAGGTCGGCCAGACCCGTGATGGTGCCGCCGGCGCCGGCGCCGTCGGTATCGCGGGAGGCGACCGCCAGGACGTCGGTCGCCGAGCCGTCCTTGGTGCCCGGGTCGATCAGCGGGATGCCGTTGTAGGTGTCGACGACCTGCCCGATCTCGTTGCGGTCGACGGAGTACTGCCCGGCGTAGGAGGCGATGACCTTGAAGAGCGCCTTCGCCTTGCGGGGCAGGTAGATCGCGTCGGGGCGGCCGTCGAGGCTGCCAAGCCACGCGTCGATGTGCGCGATCGCCTGGAAGGCGGCCGACTGGGAGTTGACGGCGGTCCAGTCGACGTAGCCGGTGGCGACGCCGTTGTTCAGCGGCAGGTACTCCGTGGTCGTGCCGGTGAGCAGCTTGTTGAGGCCGTCGAAGCCGTTGGCGTCCACGGCGGTGTCGCCGTTGAAGAACGCGTCGTTGAACTTCGCCGAGGTGCCCTTGAGCAGCTCGCGCATCTGGAACGCGGTCTCCGCGGCCTGGGCGACGCGGTTGAGGACGCGGTCGATCTGGAAGGACCCACCGAGGGGCTTGAGGTCGACGGTGTAGCGCTGCTTCGTCGCCTCGGTCGGCGTGTACTCGCTGTTGATCGCGCGGAAGGCGGCGCCTCGCTGCGTGATCTGGCGGGTGTAGCCGTAGGTGAGGGTGGCGCCGTTGCCGGCGCCGGAGACCACGTCGTCGAACGTGATCCGGTTGAGCACGTCGTTGCTCTTCTGGAACTCGTCGATGATCTGGACGTCGACGTCGTCGGTCGCGTTGAGCTTCGCCTGGGCGAGGGTCACGGGCATGGTTGTGCTCCTGGGTTATCCGGCCATCTTCTTGGCGATGGCGTCTTCGAGGGTGGTGGGCTTTGCGGCACCCTCGCCGGATCCACCGGCACGGTCCGCACCGCTCGCGCCGGCCACCCGGGCCGCCTTGAGCTTGGGGTTGTCCGCCACGGCGGACTTGATGGCCCCGTCGACCTTCGACGCGAAGTCGTCGGCGGCGGGGTCGAGGTCCGCGACCTTCGCCAGGAAGGCACGCGAGTCCAGCAGGGCATCCGGGTCGCCGGAGTGCTTGCTGGCGGTCTTGTAGACGGCGAGCTCGACGGCGGTCTGCCGCTGCGCCTGCTGTGCCGTGGTGAGCTGCTGGGCGAGCTGGGCCGGGTCGGGCTTGTCGCCGGCCTTCTCGGGGTTGATGGCCGCCATGATGGCATCGAGGGTCTTCTTGGCGACGCGCTCGTCGCCGTCGGCCTTGCGCAGGTCGGTGATGATCTTCTGCGCGCCGGCGGGGAGGGTGTCGACCTTCCCGTCCCAGGCGTCGGGGTTCCACGTCTGAGCGTCGGTCGTCTTGGTGTCGCCGTCGGTCTTGGTGGCACCGGTCTTGGTGTCAGCGCCGTCCGTGCCGTCCGTCTTGGTGTCGCCGGCGTCGGTCCCGTCGGCGCCGTCCGCTCCGTCTCCGTCGGCCTCCATGCGGGCGTCGCCGAAGCGGGCCTTGTGGAAGGCGAGGAGCTCGTCGACGGTCATGCCGTTGACGGTGAGCGGGGCGGTGAGGGCTGCGTGGTGCGCGATGGTGCTCATGGCTGGGATCTCTTCTCTCCGGCGCCCGGCCGGATTGGCTGTGGATGAAGCCGACCGGAGTCGGCGCCGTGGCCGAAACTGATCGCAGACCGACTCGCACCCGGCGAGACGGAGAACAGGGAGGAGCGGGCATGGCCGACATCGACATCGAATGCCCTGAGTGCGGATCGAAGGTGGGCGTGAGCCTCGAGGACGTGGCGAAGCAGCGCACCGTGCGATGCCGCAAGGGCCACTCGATCAAGCTCAACGACAAGGGCGGCGGCGCCCGGAAGGCACAGAAGGCACTGGACGACCTGGACAAGAAGATTCGCCGTCTCGGCGGGAAGTAGTCAGGCGTTTCCGAGGTCCAGCTGCTCGCGTCGCGGCCGCCGCACCAGCCGGTGCGCCGCGACGTGGGCACGGATCGCAGCCTGACCAGCCCGCACGTCCCGCCGTGCACGCGCCCGGCTCACGTCGTCGAGAGCCGCCTGCTCGCGCTGCTTCGCCGACCGGACCCGCCGCTCGAGCTCCCGCAGCCGCTGCGCCGCCCGGTACGCGGCCTCGTCGGCCTTCGTCCACGGCGACCGCTTCGGCATTCGTGTCACGCCCGGCAGGTAAGCCACCAGCGTGTGCGTGCAGTTCGGGTGGAAGAGCCCCTCGGCGCGCGCCTGGTCGACAGTGCCGGCCACGTCGAACGACACCATGGCGTCGCTCACCGCGGACAGCGTCGTCGTCCGCCCCGACAGGTATCGGCTCGACAGCACCTGGCCCTCCCATGGCGCACAGAGCGGGCATGGGTGGGCGTGCGGGGCGACCGTGAAGAACGCGATGCCGCCGGCCGCCATCCTCGCCTCGTGGGCCTCGTTGTACGCGCGCTGCACCGCGGTCCGGGTCGCCATCTCGACGTACGAGGCGAGGTTCCAGCGTCGGCCGCGGAAGTCGGTGAAGCCGGTGATGCCTTGTGACGTCAGGTCGTCCCAGGCGCCGCGCTGAGCGGCTGCCGGGGCGATGCCGTGGAGGATCTCCTTCTCGGCTGCCTGGGCGACCGCGGCGCGGTAGGCGTCGTCGCCGAATCGGGTGATCCGGGTGGCTGCGTCCTCGAGGTTGCGCTGCAGGTCGAGGCGGACGGTGATCGCTGAGGCGAGTGCGTGCGCGGAGATCGGCTCGGGCTGTGGCGCGGTCAGTGTCCGCAGCAGGCTCGGGTGCGACGACGTGAGCTGCGCGAGCCGGCGCGCAGCGGCTGCCATGCCTCGACGGGCCGCCTCGTCGGTGACGCGGCGAGCGAGCGGCGTTGCGCGGGAGCGGAGCTCGGCCGCGACCCGGTGCGCTGCGATCTGCATGCGGCGCAGCATGTCCAGCCGTGCTGCGGATCCGACCGGCGCGGCGAGGCCGCGGCGGGCGTACTGGGCGACCTCGGTGATGAGCTCCTGCTCCGCGTTGGAGAACTCCTGGACGACGCCGGCGGCGAGGAGCTCGATGACGAGCGCGAGGTCGGCTGAGTCGTCAGCTGGCTGTGACGGCTGCGTCGCCACTGGTGTCGCCGTTCACGTCGCCCTGGTTGTTCGGGGGTGCGAAGCCGCCGAGCGGGTCCGAGAGGGGCAGCGGCTGGTTCTCCTCGAGGATCAGCTTCGCCTCGTCGTCGACCTGCTTTTCGTCCCACTCGGGGTGGATCATCGCGACGAGCGTCTTCGTCGACGCCGCCTCGGCCGTCCTGAGCGCCTGCGCGGTCTGGGCGAGCACGAGCGGGGAGTCCTGCACGCCGTCGGGGAACTGCACGTCCGGGCGGGCCGGGGTGACCGCGGAGTTGAAGATGGCCTTGTCGACGGCCAGGAGCTTCTCGAGGATGTCGGCGAGCCTCGGCCGGATGATGCGGAGCTTCCGGTCGCGGGTCAGGAGTGACCGCTGCTCGCGGGCGGCGACCTCGGTGGCGGTGACGGCGGCGCCGTACCCGTCGGCCTCGCCGAACGTGGCGGCGGAGTAGCCGGCGGCGCGCAGGGTGTTGAGGACGAGCTCGTTGACGGTCTGCTTGTGCTCCTCGTAGCGGATGGCGAACTGCTGCGCCATGAGAAACCCGTTGGCGTTGCCCGTGCTCGTGGACATGTTCAGCGACCCGACGGCCGTCCCGAGCGGCGAGAACAGCTCACGGTCGAGGTCGAGGCTGGCGCCCTGCCCGGGGCCGTTGGACTCGAGGAGTTCGCGCGAGGCGAAGACGCGGGCCTTGCCGAGGCGGATGTCGCGCATCCATGAGGTCCAGGCCTCGTCGACGGCGTCCATGAGGCCCTCGATGCCGTCGAGGTCCGAGCGGCCGAGGTGGCGGCCGATGGGGTCGTTGCGCCAGCGTCGCTGCGGCGTCACGTTCGGGATGTAGGTGACGGCGAGGCCCGGGGAGCCCGTGCTGATGGCGGACTCGGCGTCGACCAGCGGCGCGAGGGCTGCGGTCGATGTGTGCTCGCCGAGCGGGACGGCGGTGCCGAGCTTGTCCTCGGTGCCCTCGTACAGGCCGTGCAAGATGATCCCGTTGCCGGCCGCGTCCGTCTCGTGCCGCTCGAGGTGGCGGACAACCTTCTGGCCCTCGCGGGCGACGACCCACCAGAACGTGACGGCGACGAGGTGGCCGTAGCGGAACTCGGGCCAGGCGGCGTCGGCGTCGACGAGGGTGAGGAACGGGGCGTCGTCGCGGATGGCGGTGTCCCAGGCGACCTTGAGGTAGTGGCCGCCGAGGGCGGAGCCGAGCTCGGCGCCTTCGGCGAGGGTGTGCAGGAGGCCGTCGTCGACGAGCTCGTCGAGCCGGGCCTGTGTCGCGTCGTGCTCGATCGTGAAGGTCGGCGCCTCGGACCAGATGAGGTCGGCGCCGGCGCGGGCGATGTCGGACGCGAGCGGGATGTGCAGCTGCGCGGGCGCCTGCTGCAGGTCACCGACGGGGCGGCCCCAGAAGAACCGGGCTGCGGCGCCGACGAGGCCGCCGCGGTACTGGGCGGGCCGGTCGATGCGTGTCGGGCTGGGGGTGCCGCGGTAGACGCTGGTGAGCCGCTCGGGGTCGCCGACGTACCAGGCGTCCCAGATGGCCATCCACCGGGTGATGGGGTCGAGCTGCGCGGGCGGCCACGCGATCCCGTTCTGCGGCAGCGGCATCAGTGGTCCTCCTCGTTGGCTCGCTCTTGGGCTCGGTGACGGGCCTCGCAGTCACGGGCGAGGGGCTTGATCGGATGCTCACGACCGCAGGTCTGGCACTGCCACGGGTTGGTGGGGTTGATCTGGGGCGGGCAGGTCACGCGGCGTCCAGCATCGGGCGCCACAGCGACTCCGTCGTCGTGACGACGTACCGGGCGCCGTCGAGCGAGTGATCGGCCACCTTCAGCGGCTTGTCCAGCCCCTTCTCGGCCTGCTTCGGGTCCCACGAGTAGCCGGGCGCCTCCGCGATCAGGCCGGCGCACCGGTCGGACACGAGCAGGTCCCCGGTGCCGAGCAGGGACGCGACAGTACGGATGCCGTACGCGACGTCGTTGTCCGCGTCGCGCAGGTTGCTGACGCCGTCGGCCTGCAACTGCGTCTTGAACGACGCAGCGGACGGGTCGACGAACACCCACTCGGGCGCCGGCTCGGCCGGGCTCGGCACATGCGGCGCGCCGATGAAGCCGCGGAGCTGCGCGGACAGCTGCTGGTCGGTGAGCATATGACCCTGGCTGGTGCGCCACTCGTCGAGCAGGAACAGCCGGCTGCGGAGGCCCAGGGTCTCGTCGGGGACGTCTGCGACGCCCAGGACGAGCCCGGTGGCGGGGTTGTTCGTGCCGTAGTCGACGCCGACGCCGAGGACGCGCCGCATTCGGGGCAGCGACGTCCAGGGCACGACGTGCCGGGCGGGGTCCCACATCGGGAAGACGGCGCCCTCGGCTGCGACCCACTCGCCGAGGATGAAGCGGCGGTACCAGAGGCCGGTGAACTCGAGCTTCTTCTGGGCGACGTACTCCGGCGTGAGGGCCGGGTTGTCGTCCATCGTGAAGTGGAAGATCCGCCAGTGCGGCAGCAGGTGGTGCCGGTCGATGAACTTGGCCTTGAGCCAGTGGGCGGGGTTGTCAGGGTTGGTGGTGCCGAACAGTTTGGCTCCGCGGACGCTCATGCGGCCGAGGAGCTGGGTGAAGAACTGCTCGGGGAGCGTGGTGACCTCGTCGACGTAGGCGCCGGCGACGGTCATGCCTCGGATGACGAGTTCGGCTTTGGCGTCGGAGGCGCCGAGGACGTGGATGCGGCGACCGAGGATGCTGACGGTGGGGGCACCGTAGTTTCCGACGACCTGGGCGGCGACGGTGCCTGTGAGGGCGGGGTCTTGGAGTGGGCCGATGACGTTGCGCCAGACGGCGTCGCGGGTCCGGCCGACCATGACGAGCTCGCCGCCGCGGGGTGCGTTGGCGATGAAGAGCATCCAGCGGATGAGGGAGCCGATGGTCTTGCCGGCACGGATGGAGCCGTGCCAGAGGTTGACTGTGCCGGTGGCGTTGCGGACGGAGGAGAGCTGCTTGGGGGACAGGCTCACGGCTGTGTGTCGGCGTCGTCGTGGATGCCGAGCGCGGCCGCGGTCTGCTGCAGGAGCCCGATGACGGTGGTCGAGCCGCCGGAGTCGTGCAGGTCGAGCTTCAGGGAGCGGTCGATCGCGATGCCGGTGGCCTGCATGATCTTCAGCTGGTCGGCGAAGGGCGGCTTGTCGAGGGTGCGCTCCTCGTAGGTGTTGTCCTTGCCGCCGAAGTTGAAGACGACGGCCGAGGACCACATCTGCGCGCGGAGGCGCTCGGCGTCCTCGAGGAGCGCGAGCTGCAGCGCGGCCCGTCGGCTCTTCGCGTCGGCCATGTTGGCCTTGGTCGCGGCCTCGGTGCTCGAGCGGTCGAGGCTGATGCCGAGGTGCTTGAGCCGGCGGTCGATCGTGGACTTCGTGGTGCCGATGTCGGCGGCGATGTCGCGGACGGAGCGGCCGGCGGCGGCGAGGTCACGCAGTTGCTGGTCGAGGGCGTCGGTCCAGGGGAAGGGAGCCGGCATGTGACTCACCTGCCTCGGGGTCCGCGCAGGCGCCAGGCCTGCCCACGGTTGAGCGGGGGACGAGTTGATTAGGCGCCCCACGAACGGGCCGCTGTGCGCGACACTGCCGAGGTGCCTGACAACTTCTTGGGGAACGTCATCGTCAATGCCCTCGGCACCATCGTGGGAGGGCTGGTTCTCACGGCGATCACGTCGCTTCTTGCGTTATGGCTTCGGCGAGTAGCCAGATTGACCGATCGTGAGTATCGCAAGCAGTTGAAGCGCGTAAACGAGTTCGGGTGGACCTTGCTCGCGTTCGTCCTGCTCGCGATTGCTGGAGGCCTCGTAGCGCAGATATGGGGAGAGTTCGACTGGCGCGCCTTCTTCACTCGAGGCGACTACGACCTTCCATGGGATTGGAGCGTCATAGTTGGCGGCGTGAGTCTCTCCACTCTGGCGGTCGGCATAGCGTTGACGCCTTTGTGGATCACCGCGAAAGCCTCGGCCGTCGTGGTCCGGTGGGTGGCAGTGACTTGGTTTCGAGGCTCCACGGGCCACCCCTAGCTGAACGGCCGGTGTCCGCGTCCGGGCACCGGCTCGTGCCCAACCGTGTGGGCGTGCCGGTCACGTAGTGCGACGACCCGACCGGCGAGGCGTGTGTCAGGCCGGGCGGGCCGCCTGCGAGACGTGGATCGTGATGGCGTCGTTCGACCATCCGGGCGTCGGCTTGTGCCCGGGGTTGGCGTGGCCGGACAGGCTGACGAACCAGGGGCCCTCGCCGAGCGTGCCGGACGTGAGCAGGGCCGCGGCTGCAGCGGCTGCGGCGTCGATCTGCTGGCACACCTCGCTGCTGTCGTAGAGCGTCGAGCCGGCCGCCTTCTGCGTGTCGATCTGCTCGGTGATTGCCTGCTGCACAGCCCAGTGCTGCGCGTCGGCGTCTGGCGACTCGGTGGCGTCGGCGACCTCGCCGAGAGATAGTGACCAGCTCATGGGGATGTCCTTCCGGTGGTGACGGGTGTGCCGTCGTCGAGCAGGACCCTCCACGACCCGGCTCGACGACGGACAAGGGCCCGACGCTCACTCCGGGCGCTCACTCCTCACGGGCCGCTCGAAGCGGCAGCATGCGTCGGAGATGGCGGCTCGCGGTGCGGCGGCGGGGGAATGAGTGAAGCCCCGGCTCAACGCGAGTCCGGGGCTTTCCTGGCAGAAGAGACACTTCTGCCGACGAGGTCATGATGCGACAAAAGTGACAGGTGGGTCAAGCGCCACGCCGACGCCGGCCCTTCTGCAGCGAGGTGAGGTGCCAGCCGGCGCAGTCAGGGCACCGGTACGCGCGAGCCTCGAGCTTCGGTCGCCACGACTTGTCCTGGGCTCGGGCCTTCGACAGCGCGAGCAGCGCCGAGATCCGGTCGCGGTACCGGATCTTGGCGCACGCCCGCTTCTGGGTCATGACGCGATGGTGCCGGGCACCACTGACAGCGCTCGCCCGGCGGCCTTCCCGGCACGGGCGCGGGCGGCGGCGCGTTCGGCCATGACCTGGCGCTCGACGAGGCAGACGGTGCACTCGATGGGGTAGCCGTTCTCGTCGTAGAGCCAGTGCCTGGGGCCGGTGAGGTGCTCGGCGGCCCACCGGATGTAGTCACCGAGCTGGACGAAGTTGCCCTCGTGCCAGGACTCGCCGCATTCGATGCAGGTGGCGATGCCGTCGGTGAGGCGGATGCGGAGGGTGTCCCAGCGTTCGCAGTCGACGTTGGGGCAGGGGACATGCGGGGTGTAGGCGGCGTCCTCCCAGCCGGTGGTGCAGCGTGCGGCGACCCACCAGGCGCGGACGAGGTCGGCTTCTCGGCCGCTGGTGGTGGTGGTCAGGGCGCCGGCGATGGCGGACAGCCGGGGCCGGAGGGTGGCGTGGGGGAGGCCGAGGTTGCGGGCGAGGCGCT
Organism: Hamadaea sp.; assembly: GCA_013361475.1. Taxonomy (GTDB): domain Bacteria; phylum Actinomycetota; class Actinomycetes; order Mycobacteriales; family Micromonosporaceae; genus Hamadaea. The sequence goes on along the minus strand of JABFYB010000474.1, from coordinate 4,488 downwards.
CGGACTGTCGGTCGATGCGCTGGAGTACGGCGATGGCGTCGAGGCGGGCGGAGGGCTTGGACTTGGCGGTGCCGCCGCCGTAGGCGCCGCCGCCGGCTGCTTGCTGGACGGCGGCTTCGAGCTGGTCGAGGAGGGCGGGGTGGTGGGCGGTGTGGGTGTCGCGGATTTTGGTCCAGGCGGGGATGTGCCAGGGCGGTTCGGTGATGTTGGGGATGGGGACGAATCGGTCGACGCGTTCGGTGGTTGTGGTGGTGTGGTTGAGCTCGCGGATGTGGTCTGCGGGGAGCATGGGTGGGCGGGTCATGGGTGATCCTTCCGGCAGCGGTCGAGAGGGCAGTGACAGTGGAGTCCGTAGGCGCGCGGGCAACTGGGCGGGCCGGCCATCAGGCACCGCCCTCGGTCGTCTCGGGCTCGGCGGGACCGGCCTCAATCCGCCGGCCGCAGAGGTTTGGGTATGGCGCGACGTCGCACGACCGGCACTCGTCGACGGGCAGGTAGGAGGACAGGCACTTGCCCTCGGCGACGGCGAGGACCATGTCGCCGAGGATGTCGTGGCCGGACTTATGGCCTTCGTCGAGCAGGCATTGCATCCCGGCGACCGTGACGAACCTGCAACGCGCCATCAGGCACCGCCCTCAGTGGCCTGGGGCTTTGCGGGACCGGCCAGCGCGGCGCGGAGGCCGGCGACGACGCGACTGATGGTCTCGCCCTCCACCTCCTCCTCGACACTGCCCTGTCCCGGAATGGACGCCTCCCACTCGCGGCATTCCGCCTCGACTCGCGCCACCTTGGCTTCGGCGGCCTCCGCGCGCTCTGCGAGGGTCAGGACGTTGGCCCCTGCGACAGCGACTTTGGCCTCGGCAGCCTGAGCCTCGCGGTACTGCCGCTCGACCTCCTCCTCGGAGTCGGCCAGCCGCTGACGCAGCTCGGCCTGCTCGACGTCCGCCACGGCCATAACACGCAGCACGAACCGCTGCCAGTAGGTGGAGGCAAGTCGGAAGGAGTGCAGGTCCAGCGCCGTGGCATACCGGGCCACACGCGCGGCGTCGGTTCGGGACGTCCCCGGCTCGCTGCCGTCGCGGTCTGCATGGATGCCGGCCGTGATCGGGATGAGCCGGCCGTTGTGGTTGGCCAGGTCGACGGCGACCTGCTCGTCCTCGTGGATCTGGCCGCAGCGGCAGGGCCAGCGTCCGTCGGTGCGGGTCATGAGGAAGCCGCCGTCGGTCTGGTCGGTGACCTCGAACTTGTCGCCGTCGTGGAACTTCATCGGGGGGTCCTCTCGGTGGTCGGGTTGTTGCTGTTGTCGTGGTGGAGGGAAGTGGTCGCGGGATGCGGTCGCACCTCTTCCGCTTCCCGTAGGGAGGGGAAGCGGGAAGAGGTGCTGCGACTGGCCCCGAAAGGAAGAGGTCGGGGAAGCGGTCGGGAAGAGGTCGTTTGCGGGGTCATCGGTCGCCCTCGAAGGCCTCGAGAAGGTGGTGCATCTGCGACCCGCGGGGGCCCGGTTCGACCCGGACGAAGCCCTCTCGGACGAGTGCGTCGACGGCCTCGGCGATGGACTCGGCCTTGCCCTTCACGCCGCGCTGGATGGCGGCGAGGGACTGGGGTCCGACGGTGACGAGGAGGAACTGGGAGACGCGTTCCATGAGGACGGTGGGCCGGAAGTGGCCTTCCTCGTCGATGGACTGCTCGGGGGCCGAGAGCCAGGCGTAGAGGGTGCCGCCCGGGTCGGTGGCGTCGAGGTGGAGGTCGGCGGCGGTGATGCCGTTGGGGCCGACGTCGCCGTGCTTGTCCTTGTCGACGACGAGCTTGGCGTGGCCTTTGGCGCCTTGGCCGAAGGACTTGATGGTGAGCATCTTGTAGGCGACGCCGGTGATGCCGGCGAGCTTGTGCTGGCCGCCGATGGCGTAGCGGCCGCGGTTGTCGGCGTTCTTGACGACGTGGTCGATCTGGAGGACGGCCGGGCCCAGGTCGGCGAGGACGCGGGGGACGAGGGCGAGCCAGCGGGCGACGTCTTCGTTGTCCATGAGGGAGAGGCCGTGGAGGGTCATGGCTTCGGTGATGCCGTCGATGACGGCGATGGTGGTGCCGGTGGCGGCCTGCTCGAGGAGGGTGCGGTGGGCTGGGGTGAGGGCGACTTCGGGGCGGATGTAGCGCAGGTGGGTGAGGATCTGTTCGGGGGTGGCGCCGAGGCCGAGGAGGCGGGCGACGATGGTCTGTGGTCGGTCTTCGAAGTCGAGCATGAGGGCGTCATGGCCGGCGGTGATCTCTTGGGCGATGGCGACGAGGGCCATCCAGGTCTTGCCTGATCCGGGTTCTCCGGAGACGGAGTGGACGGCGTAGGGGTAGAGCAGCTGCTTGCCGTCGCGGCGGGTGCAGAGGGTGGCGGCGGGGCCGGTGAGGTCGCCGGTGATGATGGCAGCGAGGTCGACGGGTGCCCAGGTGTTGACGGTGGTGGTTTCGACGCCTGGGACGCCGCGGGGGATCTGTTCGAGCTGGTCGGCGGCGCGCTGGTAGAGCTCGAGGGCGGGGGTGTCGCCGCGGTTCTCGATGTCGGCGAGGGCGCGGATGTGGTGCTGCTGGAGGCGGCGGAGGGCGGCGTGTTCGGCGACGATCTGGGCGTGCCAGGTGCCGTCGATGATGCCGATGCCGAGGGTGGTGAGGTGTTCGAGGTAGGTGCGGCCGCGGGCGCGGTCGAGGTCTTTGCCGAGCTGGTTGGCGACGGTGATCTTGTCGACGGGGCGGGTGCGGGAGTAGAGGGCGACGATGGCGTCGTAGATGAGTTCGTGGGCGTGGTCGTAGAAGTCGCTGCTGGTGACGGTTTGGGTGATGTCGTCGAGGCTGGCGGGGTTGGTGAGGGCGGCGGCGATGGTGGCTTCTTCGGCGGCGCGGTCGAACGGTGGCTCCCAGCCGGGTCCGTCGTCGGGGACGGGGGCGAGGTGCCTGTCGCGTGGTCGGTCGGTCACGCGTCACCTCGCTGGGCTGGCTCGAAGGCGGCGCAGGCGGGGTACGACTTGCGGACGTCTGGGCCCTGGGCGAGCCGGTCGAGGGTGAGGTCGCACTTGAACCACCGGTGCGGGTAGCGGTCCTTCGTCAGCAGGTGCACGCAGTCGCCGCAGGTGCCGGCCTCGGGGGCGACGGGGCGCTTGGTGATGGGGTGGATGCCCTGCTCGAGGAGCGCGCGTCGGCGGGCGGTGCGTTGCGCGTCGTGACCCATGTCTGCTGTGGGTGCCGGCGCCACTTCGAAGGGTGTGGCGTCGAAGAGCTGTGGGTCGCTCACCGGTGGCCTCTCGTGTCGTTCGTGAAGTTGGGGGGTGCCCGCCGCGCGCCACAGGGGATTGGCGCCGCGGGCTCTCCGCCAGGGGGTGCGGAGCGTGACCGGCAGGGGACCGGTCAGCTGGTGGCCCAGATGGTGACGTCGGCGTCCTTGGCGATCTGGCCGACGACGTCGTCGAAGGCGGTCTTGCGGACGTCCTTCGGGCGGGTGAGGCGGTAGCCGAGGTAGAGCTGGCCGCCGTTGATGCGGTAGCGGAACCGCGCCTGGACCCGGTACGTGGGGCCGTTCTCGAACGGCTGGAGCGCTAGGTCGAAGGTGTCCGGGATCGTGAGGTCGCCCTTCTTGCCGGCCGACGCGGTGGTGTCCTCGACGTAGGCGATCTGGGTCTCGCCGGACTTGGTGCGGTGGCTGGACTGGAAGTCGACCTTGGTCTTGGCCTGGAAGGTCTGGGCGAGCTCGAGCATGTCGGCGGCGGAGGGGCTGACGAAGTTCGGGAGGTGGTCCTCGATGAACTCGGCGAACGCGAGCTGCGGCTGCAGGTCGCCGTCCTTACCCGTCCAGTGCTTCCAGTCGTCGGTGGTGGCGAGCTGAAGGGTGGCGGTGTGGTCCTGGTGGCCGGCGTCGGCTTCGCCGCCTTCGATGGTGCCGAGGTGCGCGTTGATGACGGCGCGGACGGTGCCGGCGTTGACGTTGGCCCAGAGCTCGGTCTCGGGGAGGCCGTGCTTGCCGAGGTAGTCGACGAAGGAGGCGACGTCGGTGACGGTGTAGGAGCCGGTCTTGCGGGCGGGGCGCTCCTCGGCGTCCTCGCGGAGCTGGTCGCGGACGTCGATGAGCTGGTGGGCGACGCCGTCGTAGTAGATGCCGTGCTCGAGCTTCTGGGCTCCGACGGAGTCCTTCGCGGTCTGGATGAGGTCGTAGTTCTCGGTGGTCTCGGGCATGGGTCAGTTGGCCTCTCGGGTGTCGGTGATCTCGCCGGTGGCCGCGTTGACCCCGGGCGGTGGTGGGACCTCGCGGAGCGACTCGAACGACAGCTGGTCGGGGTCGTCGCGCTGGAGGTTGCCGTCCTTGCCGACGAACCAGACGGCGGCGGGACGGTCGTGCTCGGGGAGCTTGATGGCGATCTTGTCGCCGACGACGACCATGCGGTCCTCGGCCTTCTTCATCGGCTCGACGGTGATGGTGAGGGTGATCGCGCCCTTCTTGCCGGTGTCCTT
>JABFYB010000775.1 GCA_013361475.1 Hamadaea sp. | reverse complement strand
GCCGGAGATCCCGCGCAACGCCGAACCGCGTACGGGGATGTCGATGGGCGAGCACGCGGCGCTCACCGCACTCAAGTGGGGCATCACCCGGGAGGCGCAGGACGAGCTCGCCCTCGACTCGCACCGCAACCTCGCCGCGGCGTACGACGAGGGGTTCCTCGACGACCTGATCACCCCGTATCTGGGCCTGTCGCGGGATCAGAACCTGCGCGGCGACAGCACGCTCGACAAGCTGGCCAAGTTGAAGCCGGTCTTCGGAGTACGCGGCGAGAACCCCACGATGACCGCGGGAAACTCGACCCCGTTGACGGACGGCGCAGCCTTGGTGCTGCTCGGCACGGACGAGTGGGCCGAGGCGCGTCACCTGCCCGTGCGGGCGTACTTCGTCGACGCGCAGACCGCCGCCGTGGACTTCACGCCGCGCAATCCGCACCCGGAGGGTCTGCTCACCGCGCCCGTGTACGCCGTACCCGAGCTGCTCGCCCGCAACGGGCTGACCTTGCAGGACTTCGACTTCTACGAGATTCACGAGGCGTTCGCCTCGCAGGTGCTGGCGACGCTGGCCGCCTGGGAGTCCGAAGAGTTCTGCCGGGAGAAGCTGGGCCTGGAGAAGGCGCTCGGCCCGATCGACCGGACGAAGCTCAACGTACGCGGCAGCTCGCTGGCGGCGGGTCACCCGTTCGCGGCGACCGGTGGCCGGATCGTGGCGACCCTCGCCAAGTCGCTCGCCACGCGTGGCAGCGGACGCGGGCTGATCTCCATCTGCGCCGCCGGGGGCCAGGGCGTCGTCGCCATCCTCGAACGCTGACCGTCCTTCTGGCGTGATCATCGCGTCAGTCGCCGGGGAGTGCTTGCGCGAGCCGCCAGGAGTGCAGTCAGCTGTCTCCGCTCGCGAAATGTCCGGTGGAGCGACACGGCTGGCGCAATGATCATGACCTGCTCGGCTAGGCTTCGCGGGTGAGCAAGCGAGCCCGTGTCGCGGCCAAGTCCGCCGCGCCCAAGAAAGCCAAGGTCCGCGACGTCTTCGTGGCGGTGCCGTTCGCCGGTCTGACCGACGAGCCGGAGTGGATCGCCCTGCGCGAGCTGGTCCCGGCCGCCACCGCACCGCTGAAACTGAACGCCGACCTGACCGAGAAGTACGGCGACCGCGACATCACGCTGGCCACCATCCTGCCGATGGCGTGGCCGGCGATGGTCAAGGCGGACGGCCGCATCCTGCTCGGCCTCCAGCGGCACGTGCAGTCCGGCGACCCCAACCGCGACCTGGCGGTGGCCCTGCTGAACGCGCTGGAGACCTCGCCCGGTCAGTCGGTCGCCGTACCGGCGCTGCCGGGCCAGGGTGAGCGCCTCGGCGACCTCCTCGTGGACGGCCCGCTCGACATCACCATGCACGAGACGTTCGGCTTCTGGCTGGACGAGGGGCAGGACGACGACCCCGGAGTGGCGGCTTCGCTCGAGTCGGCCAACCAGGCGATCGCGCCGACCACGAAGATGGCGGCGGTGAAGGCGGCGTACTGGACGCGCATGGGGGAGAAGTCCCACATCCGCTGGGTCCTTCCCTACGCCGAGAGCGAGGCGCTCGACGCGCTCGCCACGCTCGGCGCCGCCGGGGAACTCGTGCTCGGCGAGCAGACCCGGTTCGCCGGGATGTTCCGCGCGCACGGCCGTCTCGTCCCGGTGTGGGACCTGCCGGTCGACAGCGAGGCGGCGGACTGGGAGGACGCGCTCGCCGCGTTCGCCACGCGCTTCGAGGCCGCCCTCGGCAAGGAGCTCACGCCCGAGGCACGCAAGGCCAAGCAGGGCCTGATCGGCCGCCAGCTCACCCTCCGCTAACCCCCTTTTTTTCGCGCGATCATGAACTAGTGGTCGTGATCGACCGGTGTGTCGCGTCCCCGCGGCCCTGATCGACTCCGCGAGAGACCGATCAACTGAGGGGTTGCCGGGAGATCGGGCACGACATGCATCTCGGACCGCCCCGGCCGGAGCCCAGCTCCGAGCCGGGGATCCGGATCACCTCGATACCGGCCCGTTCCAGCTGAGCGTTGGTCTCGACGTTGCGCTCGTAGGCCACGCACAGCCGCGGTGCGATCGCCAGCGTGTTGTTGCCGTCGTCCCACTGCTCCCGTTCCGCGGTCACCGAGTCGAGTCCGGTGTGGAGCATTCGCAACCGGTCCATCCCCATGGCTTTGGCCGCCGCGCGGAGAAACGGATCCGGGCCGCTCACGGCGGGCTCGGTGTCACCCGGGGTCAGCGTGTACGCCACCAGATCGTCGGCGATGTTCGGATACATGAGGACGGTGTCGACGTCGACCATCGTGCACACCGTGTCGAGGTGCATGGTGGCCCGCGTCTGCGCGATCGGCACCGCCAGCACGGTGTGCGCCAATGGATCGGGCTGGGCGAACAACGCCCGGGCCAGTCGTTCCGCCCCCGCCGGCGTCGTACGCTCACCGACGCCGACCGCGACCACACCGGGCGCGAGGAGCAGGACATCCCCGCCTTCCAACGGTTCCAGCCACGGGTCGTACGCCGTCGCCACCCCGGCGAAGCGGGGATGATGCTCGTAGACGGCGTGCGTGATGCTGGTCTCCCGGCGGCGCGCGTTCATCGCCAGCGAGGTGACCGCCACCCGATCCCGGATCCACACCGAGGAGTCCCGCGTGAACAGCAGGTTCGGCAGGGGATCCACGACGAAGTCGAGCCGGTCCATCGTCCGGTAGACCAGTCCGGCGCCGGACGTGAGTTCCTCATGCGCCAGACCGGCGGTGAGCACACGCGCGAGACTCGGCGGGTCGAGGTACCCCAGATGATCGCGTACGCGCCGCCGCAGTGAGTCGCCGAGCCGCACGTCGGCCAGGACGGCGTCGACGAGTTCCGCCCGCGCGGCTTCGATGCCGAGCACGTCGGTGAGCAGATCGGTGAGGTAGAGGACTTCGACGTCGTGTTCCCGCAGCCGGGCGGCGAACGCGTCGTGTTCCTCCTGGGCGCGGCCGACCCACGGAATGCCGTCGAAGAGCAGCGTGTCGTTGTTTCGCGGGGTCAACCGGGCCAGCTCCGGACCGGGCCGATGGAGCAGCACCGTGTGTAGCCGCCCGACCTCGCTGTCCACATAGCGCACACCATCCACGTGTGCCAGAGTAGGTCGGAATCCCGTCGCCCGGCGTTTTCCGTAAAAATCGGGATGTCGCTATATTCACGTCTCGTGAATGAGATGTCATTCCGCCTCGGACCCCTGTCGCGCGTCGGGATCAGTCACGTATTGTGACGGATACAACTCAATGAGTGCCGCGGAACGCCGGAGGCCCACCATGACCACATTCCCCGTCCGCCCGATTCCTCTGTCGACGCCGAAGATTCCTGCCCTGGACGCGCTGAAGGAGGGCCCGCTCGACCGGGTCCGCCGCCAGCGCGAGGAGAAGGCCCGGATTCGGCAGGAGGCAGCCGGCACTCGTGTGGCGAACCACCTCAACCAACTCGGCCCGGCGTGGCAGTTCGTGGAGTGGCCGCATTCCGTGGCGACCACGAGCGCCCAGACCGCCTCGGCGCCGGGGCGGGCGGCCGACACTCATGGCGGTTTCCTCGCCTTCGGCCCAGGTGGCGTCTTCTCGGTCACCGTTGTCGACATCGGATCGAAGCGCGTCCTGGTCGCGGGGGACGTCGTCCAGATCAAGGGACGGCGACCGGCGTACATCCCGGCCGCACGCAAGGACGCCAAGCGGGCCAGCAAGGCCATCTCGCAGGCGGTCGGGCACACCATCCCGGTCGTGGCGGTCCTCGCACTGCTGGGCCGCGGCGTCGTCACCGTCTACGGTCTGCCCAAGGACTGCGTCATCACGACCTACCGCGAGTTGCACCGAGCGTTGCTCGGCGGCGGCGAGCGCATCTCCGCGCTGACCGCGCAGAAGCTCTCCGACGTGGCTCGCAACCCGTGGACCTGGATCAACGAGCCGGCGAACGGTTACCAGTGGTTCTCCACCGGCAGACACGACGAGTGACAAGCTCGCCACACCGGAGTACCGTGCGGGTATTCCGCCGCGGCGAAGGGAGACACGTGTGACGCATGTCGAACTGTCGCTGTCGACCAGCGTCACGCCCGACTGGCGTCCTCCGGTCACCGTCCCCGAAGAGCTGAGCCGCTGGGTGACGGCGGTGGTGGAATCGGCCGAACCAGCGCTGATCATCGACGCCTCGGCGACCATCGTCGCGACGACGCCGTCCTGCGCGAATCTGCTCGGCCTGCGGCATCCCTGGGTCGGCGAGCGCCTGCCGGACTCGCTGCACCTCATCGACTTCACCGCGAACGGCGCCGAGCTGCCCGAGCCCGAGCGTGAACTCATCCCGCCCCTGCTGGCGGTCGCCTCCGGCCGACTGGCCCGGGGGCTCATTCGCGTCCGCACCAACGCCGCGCCCGCCGCTCCGCGCGGCGAGGGGTCCGAGACCCGGACGCTCGACGCGATCGCCACGCCGTTGCACGCCGACGGCGTCGCCGTGGGTTCGCTGACCTTCTTCTGCGAGATCTGAGCCCCGCCTACCGGGCACACCGTGCGAGATCGATCGCACTTGTGGTGATCGTCGCAGCGCTTCAGGCCCCCGGGGACGTAGATTGCGTGGCATGGAGACGCTGGGCGGCGAGCAGCCCACCGGGGCTAGGCCGCACGGCGCACCGGTGGGCGTCGATCTGACCCTCCTCGCCGACGTGTACGCGGTCTGCCGCCTCCCGGCCGGCGCGCCGTTCCCCGTCGAGCTGCTCCCGTCGGCTTCCCGGCCCGGTGCGCGAGCCCGGTCGGCCGCCGGTGGCGCCGCCGACTCCGGGGTCGTCTCCTTGACGTGGACTCCGACCGAGACCTCCGTCATCTGCCGGGCGGATCGCGTACCGGCCGGGGCGGTCGTCGAGACCGGCTGGCGCTGCTTCGAGGTGAACGGGCCGATGGCGCTGACCCTGACCGGGATCCTCGCGTCGATCGCCACGCCGCTGGCCCAGGCCCGGGTGAACATCTTCGCGTTCTCCACCTTCGACACCGACTACGTCCTCGTCCCGGCGGTACGCCTCAATGCCGCTCTTGCCGCATTGACCGGCGCGGGACATAGGATCAAGGCGGCCTGAAGCCCCCAGGCGTACGCCGACCCCGAGAGGACTTCCCCGGTGCCTCGGATCCGCCCCCTCGTCCTCGCCACCGCGGCTGCCGCCGTTCTGCTCGCGGCGGGCTGCGGAAAGCCGCCTGATCTGCGGGAACAGGGCGTACCGGTGCCCAGCCCCTCGGTCGTCGTGGAGACGACCCGGCCACCGCTGCCGCAGGCGTCGGCGACCCCGAGCACGGCGCCGACCTTCTCCGAGAGCTACTACGTGGCCTGCCTCGGCAATCCGAGCGGCGACCAGGTGGTGGCGACCCTCCGGGCGAAGACGAGGCTCCTGCCCAAGACGGGGACGGTCGCGGTGACCACCGGCCCGCTCTGCTCCGGAGCCTGGCAGTACACCATCGTCCAGGCTCCCGGGAAGGACGCGCTGGTCGTCGTCACGAAGGGTGCGCCGGCCGCGCTCCAGATCGTCACCGCCGGATCGGACGTCTGCACGATCACGGTACGCACGCAGGCCCCGGCCGGGCTGCTGGCCGCCGCCCGCTGTAGCTGAGCCGTCCGCGCCGTAAGGTGGGATCATGCCAGGCGTACCACCGACCCGATTCGTCTATCTCGGCCCGGAGAGCACCTTCACCGAGCAGGCGCTGCTGACCATCCCGGCGGCCGGGCGCGGCACGCGTACGCCGTCGCGCAGCGTCCCGGAGGCGCTCGACGCGGTGCGGCACGGCGACGCGGACGCCGCCCTGGTGCCCATGGAGAACTCCGTCGGCGGCCAGGTCGGGGTGACCCTCGACGAGCTGGGCGTGGGCGATCCTCTGGTGATCACCCGCGAGGTGGTGATCCCGGTCGAGTTCGTGCTGGCGGCCCGCCCCGGCGTGACCCTGGACCGGGTGACCTCGGTGGCCGCTCATCCACAGGCGAGCGCCCAGTGCCGGGCCTGGCTGCGGGCGCACCTGCCCGACGCCACCGTCATCGACGTGCTCTCCAACGGCGCTGCCGCTCAGGACGCCGCCGCGGGGGCAGTGGACGCGGCGATCTGCGCGCCGATCGCGGTGGGCCGATTCCGGCTGGCCCTGCTCGCCGACAAGATCGCCGACCATCCCGACGCGGTCACCCGATTCGTACTGCTCTCCCGGCCGGCCCCGCCGCCCGCGCCGACCGGCGACGACATCACGTCGCTGGCGGTCTTCATCGCCCACGACCGGGTGGGCGCACTGCTCGCGGTGCTCACGGAACTGGCCGTCCGCGGGGTGAACCTCATCCGGATCGAGTCCCGCCCCACCGGTGAGGCCCTCGGCCGGTACGCCTTCTTCCTGGACTGCACGGGTCACGTGGCCGACGCCCGGGTCGGCGAGGCGCTGCAAGGGCTGCGCCGGATCTGCGCCGCCGTACGCTTCCTCGGCAGCTACCCGCGCGCGGTGCCGCCCGGCGCGGTGGACCGGCCGGTGCCGCCGCCCGCCGGCTTGGCCGACCCCGATTACGCCGACTCCGCCGCCTGGCTGGCCCGGCTGCGTACCGACGGCGCGTGAGGCCATGCCGGTCGAGATGTCGCGCGAACGCTTCGAGGAGCTGGTCGGCGAGGCCCTCGACGAGGTGCCGCAGGAGCTGCTGCGCCTGCTGGACAACGTGGTGATCCTGGTTCAGGACGAACCGCCACCCGGCGAGGGCGACCTGCTCGGCCTCTACGAGGGCCATGCCCTGACCGACCGGGGCTGGGACTACTCGGGCGTGCTGCCGGACCGCATCCTGATCTTCCGCGGTCCGACCCTGCGGATGTGCGAGGACGAGGACCACGTCGTCGAGGAGGTCGCCGTGACGGTGGTCCACGAGCTGGCCCACCATTTCGGCATCTCCGACGAACGCCTGCACGAACTCGGCTGGGACTGAGCCTCAGCCGAGCCGCCGTACGCGTCTCAGACGAAGCTGAACTGCTGATGCGTGAGGTCGGTGCAGTCGCTCAGCACGAGCCGAGCGGCGTCGGCGGTGCTCACGCCCGCGATCGTCAGACATCGTGCCGTCGCCGCCTCGACCAGGCGGAGGTAGCCGTCACCGGTCGGGACGAGTCGGAACGACTGACTGCCGCCCGATCCGCAGGTCCACTGAACGACTTGCGTATTCTCCGCCGCCGTCTGCGCGTCCAGGCACTTCCCGCTCTCCACGCCCTGGACGCGGTAGTAGTACGTGTTCGCGGCGGCGAAGGTGAACTTCTGGTTCAACCCCGTCCAGCAGGTGTACTGCTGAAGCGCCGCACCGTCGGCCAGGCTGTGCCCGGAGACGTCCAGGCACTTCCCGCTGTTGCGGGCCTGGATGCGCACCTGGCCCGTGGGCGCCGCGGACCAGCTGCCCGGCGGCAGGTAACCGGTGATCGCCGCGATCGCCGGATCGCTCGGACCGACCGCCAGCCCGCAGCCGGTCGGATCGGCCAGGCTGCGATTCCAGACGAGGACGCCGGACACACCTGATTGCGTGAGGTAGCTGTCGAACTTCTGCAGGATCGCGCCCGCCCGCGTCGCGACGTCCGTGGTGTAGGTGATCACCGCGCCGGTGCTGTAGTTCGTGGCCGAGCAGGTGCCGGCGCCCGCCTTGACGCCGCTCTCGCCGATGATGAGCGGCTTGTCGATGCTCTGCATCGCCGTACGCGTCGGCGCCAGGTGCGGCGAGACGATCGCCCGGTCGAGCACGCCGTCACTGTTGCCGTCGTAGTCGTAGTCGTACTCGTGCAGACTGCCGACGTCCACATTGGGCCCACCGTGCACGTACGCGTAGTCCGTCGTGCCGTTCGTGTACTCGGCGAGCGTCCCGCTCTCGACCAGGTGGTTGGGGTCGGCGTTCTTGATGGCAGCCGCCACGGTGTCGAAGAACGACCGCATCTCGGTCAGAAACGCCGGCTTGTCCGCCGACGCGATGGATGTGCGGTGACCCGGCTCGTTCATGATCTCCCACATGCCGACGGCGGGCGACGTGCTGTAGCGCTGCGCGACCTGGGCGACCCACGGCAGGTAGACCGTCTGATAACCGGTCTGGTACCAGGCGCGGGTCTTACCGCTGTCGTTGACGGCCGGGTTGTTGGCGCCGTCCTTCTCACAGTTGCTGGGCCCGTCGGCCAGCGAGAAGATCACCTTCTGTCGATGCGCCGCCGCCTTGGCGACGATCAGGTCGAGCGCGGTGGTCGTCACCGGCGACAGCGAGGGGGCGAAGGCCCACACTCGGGTCATGCTCAACGGCGGCAGGCCCGCGAAGTAGGCGTCCATCTGGCCGGCCGTCCAGGCCGAACCGGTGGCGCAGCCGGCCATCCCGTAGGCGTTGAAACCGACGAACTGATAGGACAGCCCATCCAGCATCAACGTCGATCCGTTGCGATAGACGAATCCGGTCGCGGTGACCGCGTGCGCCGGACCCGCCGGGGCCAGCACACCGAGGAACAAAGCCACCGCGAGCACGCCGGCCCTGAGCCGCATGTTTCCTCCCCCATGAGTGCGAGCGTTCCGATCCTAAAGGCGGCGGCCGACACTTGCGGGGGCGTCGTAGGCTGCTTTTCCACACCCTCGTAATCCCGCCAAGGAGCACCCCCATGCGCAGTGCGCTGTTTTCCGCGGAGAACCTGGAGAAGGAGTCCACCGAGCCCGGTCTGCGCCTCCAGAACTCGAAGATGCTGAAGGTCGAGCTGAACGGCGAGGTCATGGCTCGGACCGGCGCCATGGTCGCGTACCAGGGTCAGATGCAGTTCCAGGCGCTCGGCTCGGGCGGCGTCGGCAAGTGGATCAAGAAGGCGATCACCGGCGAAGGCGTACCGCTGATGAAGGTGACCGGCCGGGGCGACCTGTTCCTCGCCGACCGCGCCGCCGACATCCACCTGATCGACCTGGACCACGGCGACGCGCTGTCCATCAACGGCGCGAACGTCCTCGCCTTCGAGCCGACCCTGAACTACGACATCAAGATGGTTCAGGGCATGGGCATGCTCTCCTCGGCCGGCCTGTTCAACTGCGTGTTCAGCGGCAAGGGCCGGATCGCGATCACCACCGCGGGCACGCCCGTCGTCCTCACCGTCGACGCGCCCACCTACGCCGACCCCCAGGCCGCCATCTGCTGGTCGGCCAGCCTGCAGACCGGCTACCACCGGGCCGACCAGCTCGGGCTCGGCACCCTGATCGGCCGGAGCACCGGCGAGGCCTTCACGATGAGCTTCACCGGCCAGGGCTTCGTCGTCGTCCAGCCGTCCGAGGAGCCGCCGCAGGGCTTGGCCGGCCACGGCTCCGGCCAGCAGGCCGGTGGCGGCGGCATGCTGGGCGGCCTGCTCGGCAACTGAGCGTCCCCTTCTTCGGCCCGCCGAGCGGACAGCGCGGCGGGCCGTTCCGCGTCAGAATGACCTGATGTCGGAAGACGTCTTGGAGTTCGGCCCGCCCGCCTCGGCCGCGTCTCGGTTCCGTGCGCCGCGGTTCGCCCTGCCGCCGCTCGTGCCGCCGCTGCTGGCCGCGCTGAGTGTGGCGTGCTTCTTCGGCTCGCTGATGTATCCCTGGCAGACGACGCGCCTCATCGCGGGAGCCGAGTACGCGTCCATCAACAACACCGACATCGTCACGTATGCCACGAACACCGGGGTCGGCTACGCGTACCTGGTCGGGATGATGGGCCTCGGCGCGATCACCGCGACCGCGATCCTCGGACGCCGGCGGCAGCGGCGGCCGCTGATGCTGGCCGGAGCGGGTCTGAGCACGATGCTGCTGGTCCTGCTCGTCTCGTTGATCGCGCTCGGCGGGCGGCAGATCGTGGCGACCTACATCATCGGCGCGCCCGCCAGTGCGACCAGTCAGCTGGAGGTGGGCCTCTACCTGGCCCTGGCCGCGCCCGTCGCCGCCACGCTGGCCATGGTGCTGAGTCTCGCCGCCCGCCGTCGCCGGATGCTCCTGGACGAGCCGATCTACGACGACGACGTGGACGCCGTCGCCGACCTCACCGTGACCCCCGTACGCTGACCGATCGGCGCACCGAAACCGAGGTGAGACAGATCAACGGCGCTCGGTAGGCTTGTCGCATGATTGATCTGCGCCTGCTCCGGGACGACCCGGACCTCTTCCGAGCCAGCCAGCGCGCCCGCGGCGAGAGCGAGTCGTCCGTCGAGCGCCTGCTGAGTGCGGATGAGGCGCGCAGGTCCGCTGTGCAGCGCTTCGAGGCGCTGCGGGCCGAGCAGAAGACCTTGGGCAACTCGATCCGGCATGCGCAGGGCGACGAGAAGACCGCCCTGCTGGAGCGCACGAAGCAGCTCGCCGCGGAGGTCAAGGCGGCCGAGTCGGCGGCCGGGGAGGCCGAGGAGGAGCTGCGCCAGGCTCAGCTCGCCGTGGCGAACCTGGTCGAGCCGGACGCCCCGCCCGGCGGCGAGGACGACTACGTCGTGCTCAAGGAGGTCGGGGTCAAGCCCGACATCGCCGACCCGAAAGATCACCTCGCGCTCGGCGAGCTGCTCGGCGCGATCGACACTCCGCGCGGGGCGAAGGTCTCGGGCGCCCGCTTCTACTACCTGACCGGGATCGGCGCTCTCCTCGAGAACGCCCTGCTCCAGCTCGGCATCCAGCAGGCGGTGGAGAACGGCTTCATCCCGATGGTGCCGCCCGTGCTGGTGAAGCCGGAGTCGATGGAGGGCACCGGCTACCTCGGCGCCCACGCCACGGAGGTCTACCACCTCCCGGCCGACGACCTCTACCTCGTCGGCACGAGCGAGGTGCCGCTGGCGGCGTACCACAAGGACGAGATCCTGGACATCGACGGACCGCGACGCTACGTCGCCTGGTCGACCTGCTTCCGCCGGGAGGCGGGGTCCTACGGCAAGGACACCCGGGGCATCATCCGCGTGCACCAGTTCAACAAGGCCGAGATGTTCGTGTTCTGCGCCCCCGAGGAGGCGCAGGCGGAGCACAAGCGCCTGCTGGCCTGGGAGGAGGAGCTGCTCGGCAAGCTGGAGCTGCCCTACCGGGTGATCGACACCGCCGCCGGCGACCTCGGTTCGAGCGCGGCCCGCAAGTACGACTGCGAGGCGTGGCTGCCGAGCCAGGGCCGCTACCGCGAGGTCACGAGCACCTCGAACTGCACGACCTTCCAGGCGCGGCGGCTCAACATCCGCTACCGCGACGCGGACGGCAAGTCGCAGACGGTCGCGACCCTGAACGGCACGCTGGCCACCACCCGGATGCTCGTGCCGCTGCTGGAGAACCACCAGCAGCCCGACGGGTCGGTCCGGGTGCCGAAGGCGTTGCAGCCCTTCCTCGGCGGACGCGACCTGCTCGAACCGATCAAGTGACCGTTCCGAGTCGTCCGGCCCGCCTCGCCGGGCCGGACTTCGCTCCCCAGGCGAAGCGGCCGAAGCTCGTCGTCACCGATCTGGACGGCACGATCGTCCGGACCGACGGCACAGTCTCGGCCCGGACTGACGCCGCCTTCGACCGCGTACGCGATGCCGGGATTCCCATCGTCGGGGCGACCGGCCGGGGGCCGCGGCTGACCGGCATGTCCCGGGGCGACCTGCCGAGCGCGGACTACTTCGTCCTCGGCGGCGGCGGACGGGTGCTCGACCTCACCGGGGAGGAGCCCCGCGTACTGCGGGATCTGCGCTTCCCCGGCCGGGTGCTGGCCGAGTTGATGCCACAGCTGGAGGCGGAGTTCGGCCCGTTGCAGCTGACCGTCGAGGCGCTCGACGCCGAGAACGCGCCACTGTGGAGCGAATGGGAGCAGTGGCCCTACCCCGACCCGATCGAGCTGCGTACGCGGGACGAGATGTTCGCCGCCTCGATCATCAAGGGCTTCCTCCAGGTCGCTCCGGAGCTGGGGGCGCGCCTGACGCAGGAGGCGCGGCACCGCGACGTCGAGATCATCCAGGCGTGGCCGGGGTTCGTGGAGATCCACCCGCACGGCGTGGACAAGGCGACCGGGCTCACCGTCGTGACCGAACTGCTCGGCATCGACCCGGCCGACGTCCTCGTCTTCGGCGACCAGCTCAACGACGTGGCCAGCTTCGCCTGGGCGGGTCACCGGGTGGCGGTCGCCAACGGCCATCCGACCCTGCTCCGGATGGCCGACGAGGTGACGGCCGCCAACGACGCCGACGGGGTCGCCGAGTACCTCGAACGCCTTTTCTCGTAGGGACTACAGCCAGCCCTGCGCTCGAGCCGCCTGCACCGCTTCCATGCGGTTACGCGTACCGGTCTTGCCGATGGCGGCGGAGAGGTAGTTGCGAACGGTGCTCTCCGACAGGTGCAGCCGCGTCGCGATCTCCGCGATCGTCGCCCCGTCGACCGCCGCCGACAGGACGTCGCGTTCCCGGTCGGTGAGCGGATTCGGCCCGGCCGCCAGGGCCGCGGTCGCCAGCGCCGGGTCCACGACGGTCTGCCCGGCCAGCACTTTGCGGATCGACGACGCGAGCTCCTCGACCGGCCCGTCCTTGACGAGGAAGCCCCGCGCGCCCGCGTCCATGGCGCGCCGCAGGTAGCCGGGCCGTCCGAAGGTCGTGAGAATGACGACCTTGCAGTCGGGCACCTCGGTCCGCAGGTCGGCCGCCGCGTCGAGACCGGTCCGGCCCGGCATCTCGATGTCCAGCAGGGCGACGTCAGGCCGGTGCTCCCGCGCCGCCGACACGACCAGGTCACCCCGGTCGACCTGCGCCACGACCTCGATGTCCTCCTCCAGCCCGAGGAGCAGCGCCAGCGCGCCGCGCATCATCCCCTGGTCCTCGGCCAGCAGCACGCGGATCACCCCGCACTCCCTTCTCGCGGCACGTCCGCGCGCAAGGTGAACCCGGGCGCGCCCACGGTCAGCGTTCCGTCCAGCGCCGTCAGACGCTCACGCAACCCTCGCAGGCCGTTGCCCTCACTCACGGCCGAACCGCCGCCCCGTCCGTCGTCGCGTACCGTCAGCGACCATGCGGCCGCGCTGCGGTCCAGCAGCATCCGACAGGTACGCGCACCGCTGTGCCGGATGACGTTGGTGGCCGCCTCGCGTACCACCCAGGCGAAAGCCTGATCCACAGCGGACGGCAACTCGTCGGTGCGGACGGCGAGCCGGATGGTCGTCTCGATGCCGGCGTCCGTGAGCGCCTCGCGGGCCCCGTGCAGCTCGTCGGAGAGCGGGCGTTCGCGGTAACCGGTGACCGCCTCGCGGACCTCGGCCAGGGCCTGGCGCCCGACCTGCTCGATCTCCGCGGCCTCCTTGGCGGCCGCGGCCGGGTCCCGTTCGGCGAGCCGCCGGACCACTTCGGACTTGACCACGATGAGCGACAGCGAGTGACCGAGCAGGTCGTGGAGGTCGCGGGCGAAGCGCAGGCGCTCCTGCTCGACCGCCGACCTCGCGAGTTCGGTCCGCGTCCGGTCGAGTTCCCGGATCAGCCGGATCATGTTCCGGACCACCAGCACCATCGCCGTCGCGAGCAGCACGTTGAGGACGAGCGACGCGACGTCGCCCAGCTTGTCTCCGGCGAGCAGACCCATCCCACCGAGGAGGAGCGAACTGCCCCCGACCCAGAAGTACGCCGTCGGCGGCGGGTAGAGCGAGACCCCGGCCACCGCCACATAGAGGATGAGGATCAGCGAGCCGCCGGCCGCCTCTGGCGTGTAGAACACGGCGAGGATGATCCCGAGCACGGTGAAGGCCCAGAGGGCAACCTGATCGCGGAGCGGCGGGAACGGCAGCCGGCTGCCGAACCCCCGCATGACCACGTAGAGATACAGCGCGAGGTACGCGGCGAACAGGACGAAGGCGAGCCACGGGGTGTCCGTGGCTCGCAGGACGTCGTCCGCGAGGCTGAGGATCGGAAAGGACCAGACCAGCGCCCACACCCCGCCGATC